>DASWQX010000704.1:0-5877 GCA_036403495.1 Thermoanaerobaculia bacterium | reverse complement strand
GGTCGGTGCGCAGGGCGGCCTGGACCAGGAACCAGCCGGAGACCAGGAAGACGACGCCGCGGGCGATCAGGCCGAGCTTGCCGGAGTTGATCGCCAGTTTCCTCTCCGTGGCGTCCATCTCCTGGAGGCGGATCTCCTTGCGGAACTTCTCGGTCCAGCCGCGGTAGATCTGAAAGAGACCGCCGGCGATCACGCCGATTCCAACCCCCGCCACCAGCCAGCGCCCGAACGGCTCGCTCATCAGCTTGGCGGTCCACTCCTGGTAACTGCTCTGGCTACCGGAGACCCGGTGCGCGCCGCGGGCGAGCCGCACGGCGGCGATCCCGAGGCTGCCGTAGACCAGGCCGCTCCCGATCCGTCCCGCCCGCTGGGCGAGCCCTTTGAGGTCCGTCCCCTTGTGCTCGCGGTCGAGGAACCCCTGAACGATACGCCAGACCGCATAGGCGAAAAGGCCCGCCGCGATCAACCAGAGGAGCGCGATGCTCTGGCCGGCGATCGCCTGCAGGGCGCCGCGGGTGTCCGTGGGATGGCGCCGGCCGCCGGCCGCCGCCTGCACGGTCAGGAGGCCGACCAGCGCGTAGACCACGCCGCGGGCGGCGTAGCCGGCGCGCGCCATCCGTTCCATCCAGGGGCTGCCGAGGGCGGCCCGAGTCGTGCTCTTCCCGACCTGCCCGAAAAAGGTGCTGCCGGTTGCTCTCGCCATGTCATTTTGCCTCCGGACAGGGCTGGAGCAAGGCGGATGCCAGCGTCCTATTTCAAGTTCGTCTCGAACAGCTTGAAGATCCGCCGGTACTCGTCGAGCCAGCTCGTGGGCTGCACGAAGGCGTGGTCCTCGACCGGATAGATGGCGATCTGGAAGCTCTCTTTCTTCAGCTCGATCAGGCGCTGGACCATCCGGACGTTGTCCTGAAAAAACACGTTCGAGTCCAGCATGCCGTCGCAGATCAGCAGCGGCTTCCGAAGGCCCGCGGCGTACTCGATCGGCGAGCTCGCCTCGTAGGCTTCCGGATCGATCTCCGGGCGGTTGAGGATGTCGCCGGTGTAGTCCTCGTTGTAGTGCGCCCAGTCGGACACCGGCCGCAGGGCCGCGCCGGCGGCGAAGAGGTCGGGCTGGCGGAAAAGGGCCATGTAGGTGAGGAAGCCGCCGTAGGAGCCCCCCCAGACGCCGACCCGCGCGGGATCGACGTTCTTGTGCTGCGCCAGCCAGGCGATGCCGTCCTGGAGGTCCTCGAGCTCGGGGTGCCCCATCTGGCGGTAGATCGCCGTGCGCCAGTCGCGGCCGTAGCCGGCGGAGGCGCGATAGTCCATGTCGAGCACCACGTAGCCGTGGCGCGTCAGGTAGGTGATGAACATGAACTCGTGCTGGTAGTAGGACCAGCCATACGTCACCTCCTGGAGATATCCCGCGCCATGAATGAAGACGGCCGCCGGATATTTGCGGGCCGGATCGAAGTCCTTCGGCGTATAGACCCGCGAATAGATGCCCCCCGCGCCATGGGTCGACGGGATCGGCAGGATCTCAGGCATCGTCCAGTCCTGGGCGAGGAAGAGCGGGGTGCGCGTCGAGGTGACCTGCCGCGCCTCGGCACCCGGCCGCGCGGCCTGCACGTAGACCTCGTCTGGCCGGTTGATCGCGGAGTGGAGGAAGAGCACCTGGCTCTCGTCGGGCGACAGCACGCCCTGAGTGAAGCTGCCGCCGAGCCGGGTGAGTTGCTCGGCCTTCGCGGTGCCGATTTCGACGCGCCAGAGCTCGTACTTGCCCGGGTGCTCCCGGTTGGCCGTGTAGTAGAGATAGCGGCCGTCCCAGCTCAGGGCTGGGGCGGAGACCTCGTACTTGACCGGGGGCGCCGCTTCCGGGGTCAGCCGGCGGATCTCGCCACTTTTCGTCGACAGCCGGTAGAGCTGTGAGCTGCCGCTCTCCTCGGAGAGGAACCAGAGGGTCTCGTTGTCGCGCAGCCAGCCGGTCTCGTTGAAGTCCCAGTTGATCCAGGCCGCATCGGTCAGCCGGTGGCGCGGCGTGAGGACGCCGCCGGCGCTGTCCCAGGTCGCGATCCAGCGGTCCTTGTTGTCGCGCGCCCGGAGCTCCAGGGCGAGCTGGCGGCCGTCGTCCGACCAGGAGAGACCATGGACCTCGAGGGCGCGCGCCGCGGGCTCCTTCGGCTTGTCTTTTTCCTTTTCCTTGTCCTTTTTCTCCTCCTCCTTCTTCTTCTCCTTTTTGCGGGCCTCAGCGATCTCGCGCAGAGCTTTCAGCGGATCGTCCTTGATCCCCGGCAGGACCGACCAGTCGAGGTCGTGCCTTTCGTGCTTCCTGAGGTCGAGCAGCAGGAGCGAGTGGGGCACCGGCTCCTCGCCGCCCACCTTGGGGCGGACGTCGCGGGTCTCGACGTTGCCGCTCTCGGTGACGTACTGCGGCATCTTTGTCTTCGCGGTGCCGTCGTCGCGCTTCGGCGCGGTGATCACCGCCAGCCAGTCGCCCGAGGGGGAAAGCGAGACGTTCACCACCCTCACCTCCTTGCCCAGGTACCAGGGGAGGGGAGAGAGGACGGGATCGGCCCGCCGTACCGCGCGGTCCTCCTCGCGGTCGCGCTTCTCCTGCTCCTGCTTCTGGCGGATCACGTCGAAGAAGCGGGTCTGCTGCTCTTCGAGGAGCGTCGGCTCCCCCTTGTCGGCGGGGTCCTTGGCGAGCTTCAGCGCAGCGGGCTGGGAGAGGAGGCCAGAGTCGAGGTCGTAGACGAAGACCTCCTGCTCCCCGCCGCGGAACCAGATGCGATGTCCGTCGGCGAGGAAGTGGGGCTCGCTCTCGGCTTCGTCGGTGCGGGTGATCTGCCGCACGGCGCCGCTCTTGAGGTCCTTGACGAAGATGTCCCCGTCGCGCTCAAAGACCTTGCGGGTCCGCTGGCGATTGCGCTCCCCCGGAGCGTCCGCGCGGCTCCGGTCGGCGGGCTCGATCTTGACCGCCCTGCCGGCCGCCCCCTGTGAGACGTCGATGCGGAAGAGGTCCTTCTTCTGCTGCCCCTCGCCGTCCCGCTCGCGCTCGTAGTAGATCGCGCGGCCGTCGTCCGACCAGTACGGGTCCTGGGGCGGATTCCCGATCCAGTCGGGGTCGGCCATGATCTGTTCCAGAGTGAGAGCGGAGGGCTCGGGAGCGGCGGGAGCCGCGCCCGCGGGCAGGGCCATCAGGAGGCAGAGACCCGCGGCGGCGAGGCGGCTGCTGTTTGTCATCATCGTGGAATTCCTCGAAAAAGCTTCGGAAAGCGGAAGGCTACAGCGGATGCGGACAGGGGGGAAGATCTTCGGATAGACTTCCCGGCCGTATGGAGCTGGGGAATCTCAAGCTGACTCTCGTGGCCGACGGCGAATTCCGCCTGGACGGCGGGGCCATGTTCGGCGTCGTGCCGCGCACGCTCTGGGAGAAGGTCAAGCCGCCGGACGAGCTGAACCGGATCCTGATGGGCACCAACTGCCTGCTGGTCGAGCGCGGCGGCGACCTCCTACTGATCGACACCGGCATCGGCGACAAGCACGACCCCCGCTTCGAGGCGCTCTATGGCATGGACCCGGCCGCCATCCGGCTGCCGGAGGCGATCCGCAAGGCGGGCTACGAGCTCGGAGACGTCACCCACGTCCTGCTCTCCCACCTCCACTTCGACCACTGCGGCTGGAACACCCGCGAGTCGGGGGGCGCCATCGTGCCGACCTTCCCCAAGGCGCGCTACTGGCTGCAGCGGGGGGAGGTGGACCACGCCCGCTTCCCCAACGAGCGCGACCGCGCCAGCTACTTCCCGGCCAACTGGGAGCCCCTCTTCGACGCCGGCGCCGTCGAGCTGTTCGGCGAGGAGGCCGAGCCGATGCCCGGCGTCAGGGTGGTCCGCGTGCCCGGGCATAACGCCGACATGTGTATCGTTCTCCTCAGTGGGGGGGAAGGGCACCAGGCGGTCTACTGGGCGGACCTGGTGCCGACCTCGGCGCACGTTCCGTTCCCCTGGATCATGGGGTACGACCTCTATCCGATGACCACGCTGGAGAACAAGAAGCTCTGGCTGCCGCGGGCCGCGGGGGGAGACTGGCTCTGCCTCTTCGAGCACGACCCGGTCGTCCCCTGGGGGCGCCTGGTGGAGGAGAAGGCCGGCCGCTTCCGGGTCGTCCCGGTCGAGGCCCCCTGACTCCTCCGCGGCTCGCAATCCAAAATCCAAAATCCAAAATCAAGATACGGAGAGATCCGATGGCGCGAGAAGAGTTCGACCTGATCATCATCGGCAGCGGTCCCGGCGGCTACGTCGCCGGCGTCCGCGCCGGCCAACTCGGGATGAAGGTGGCGGTGGTGGAGCGCGATCCCAAGTTCGGCGGCACCTGCCTGCTGCGCGGCTGCATTCCCACCAAGGCGCTGCTGCACACCGCCTCGGTGCTCGACGAGATCCGCGAGGCGGACACCCTGGGCATCAACGTCGCCGCGCCCGTGCTCGACATCATCAAGGCGCAGGAGCGCAAGCAGAAGGTGGTCGACAGCAACTCCAAGGGGGTCGAGTTCCTGTTCAAGAAGAACAAGGTGACCGGCATCCACGGCACCGGCCGCATCACCGGCCCGCACGAGGTCGAGGTCGAGGGGCCGGACGGCAAGACCACCTACGGCGCGAAATTCATCATGATCGCCACCGGCTCGGTGCCGCGCGACGTCCCGATCGCGCCGACCGACGGCGAGCGGGTGCTCAACTCCGACCACGTCCTGGAGCTCCAGCGGGTGCCGGCCTCGATCGCCGTGCTCGGCGCCGGCGCGGTGGGCACCGAGTTCGCCTCGATCTACACCTCGTTCGGCTCCAAGGTCACTCTGATCGAGATGCTCCCGCGCATCCTGCCGATCGAGGACGAGGAGGTCTCGGCCGAGCTCCAGAAGGCGCTGCGCAAGCGGAAGATCGACGTCCTCACCGGCACCAAGTGCCTGAGCGTCGAGCGCACCGAGACCGGTGTCCGCCTCAACCTCGAAGGGGGCAAGACGAGCACGGTCGAGGCCGAGCTGCTGCTGGTCGCCATCGGCCGCCGGCCGGTGACCGAGAACCTGGGCCTCGAGGCGCTGGGCATCGAGCTCGAGCGCGGCTACGTCAAGGTCGATCCCCTGATGCGTACCGCGGTGCCCCACATCTACGCCATCGGCGACGTCATCAACACCCCCTGGCTGGCGCACGTCGCCACCGCCGAGGGGATCCTCGCCGTCGAGCACATGGCGGGGCTGCCGGTGCGGCCGATCAACTACGACCGCGTCCCCTCCTGCACCTACTGCGATCCGGAAGTGGCCAGCGTCGGCCTCACCGAGGCCAAGGCGCGCGAGCGGGGGTACGACGTCGCGGTCGGCAAGTTCCCCTTCACCGCCCTCGGCAAGGCCAAGGTGATCGGCAAGACCGCCGGCTTCGTCAAGGTGGTGCGCGAGACCAAGTACGACGAGGTGCTCGGCGTCCACATCATCGGGGCCCATGCCACCGACCTGATCGCGGAGGCCTGCGTGGCCTTGCAGATGGAAGGGACCGACGAGGAGCTGATGCGCACCATGCATGCCCACCCGACGATGTCCGAAGCGGTCATGGAAGCGGCGCACGCCGCCCATGGCGGCGCGATCCACATGTAGAAGGAAGACCGGAGAACCATGGCGACGACAGGCAAGAGCTGGGGTCCGCTGCACCCCAAGACCGCAACGACGGAACCGGCCGAACGGCTGGCGAAGACCGAGCTGCCGCGCGAGCGGCAGCTCGAGCTCTATCGCTTCATGCAGCTCACCCGCCTGTCCGAGGACCGGCTGGGCAACCTCTACCGGCAGAACAAGGTGGTGGGCGGCCTCTACTCCTCGCGCGGCCAGGAGGCCTGCGCGGTGGGGAGCGCCTATGCGCT
>DASWQX010000703.1:0-2005 GCA_036403495.1 Thermoanaerobaculia bacterium | reverse complement strand
TCAGGTGGGCCGCCAGCTCGTCCCGCCGCGCCGTGCGGACGGTGAACTGGTGGTACACCGTGCGCACCCCGGGCGGATCGGGGATCAGCCGCAGATCCCCGACGCCGTTCAGGGCGCCGTGGTAGCGGCAGGCGATCTCGCCGCGGCGGGCGTTGTCCTCGGCGAGGAGAGCCAGCCGGCAGTTGAGCACCGCCGCCTGCAGGCTGTCGAGACGGCTGTTGGTGCCGATCTCGTGATGGGTGTAGCGCACGGTCTGGCCGTGGTTGGCGAGGCTGAACACGTGTTGGACCAGCGCGCGGTCGTTGCCGCTCACCGCGCCGCCGTCGCCGAAGCAGCCGAGGTTCTTGGTGGGATAGAAGCTCCACGCCGCGAGCTGGCCGAAGCCGCCGACCTTCTTCCCCTTCCACTCCGCGCCGTGCGCCTGGGCGGCGTCCTCGAACAGCCAGATCCCGCGCCGCTGGCAGACCGCGAGCAGGGCGTCGACGTCGAAAGGCCGGCCATAGAGATGGACGCCGATCACGCCCACCGTGCGCTCGGTGATCCGCGCCGCGACGTCCGCGGGATCGAGGTTCAGGCTCACCGGGTCGACGTCGCAGAAGACGACCTGCGCGCCGAGCAGCGCCACCACCTCGGCGGTGGCGAAGAAGCTGAACGCGGGGACGATCACCTCGTCCCCCGGCTTGACGCCGAGGGCGCGGAGACCGAGGAGCAGCGCGTCGGTGCCGTTGGCGAGGCCGACGCAGGCCTCGACGCCCAGGAAGGCGGCGAAGGCGGATTCGAACTCCTTCACCTCAGGGCCGAGGATGAAGGAGGACTGGTCGAGGATGCGCCGCCACCGCTCGTTGAGCTGCGAGGCGATACGCCGGTGGACACGGCCGAGGTCGAGGATGGGTACGTTCACGGCGCGGGATTGTATCCGACCTCACCCTCGATCCCTCTCCTCCTGAGGAACAAGGCGACTTGTTCCTCAGGAGGAGAAGGGGATAGGGGATGAGGTCGCAGGCCACGGAGGCTCCGGCGCCCAGCTTAGCCTTGCCCTATACTCCATCGTCAATGTTTTCCCGCTCGCGTTTCTACTGGGTGGTCGCCGTCTGCGGCGGGGTGCTGATGGCGCTGGAGATCCTGTCGAGCCGGGTGCTGGCGCCGTTCTACGGCAACAGCGTCTACGTCTGGGGCTCGATCATCAGCGTCTTCCTGGCGGCGCTCTCGCTCGGCTACCTGTGGGGCGGCCGGCTGGCGGACCGGCAGCCGTCGATGGCGGCGCTCGGGCGGATGGTGGCGCTGGCCGCCGCCTGCGAGGCGGTGCTGCTCCTCTTCGGCTCTCAGCTCGCCGCCGCGCTCGCGGCGTTCACCGGCGGCAACCCGGCCGGCACCCTGCTCGCCACCTCGGTACTGTTCGGGCCGGCGAGCGTGCTGCTCGCCACCGTCTCCCCCTGGGCGGTGCGGATCGCCGCGCACGATCTCGGCCGGCTCGGTCACACGGCCGGACGCCTGTTCGCCCTCTCCACCCTGGGGAGCCTCGCCGGCACGCTCGCCTGCACCTTCCTGCTCATCCCCTTCCTTCCACTGCAACAGATCCTCGGTCTGCTGACCGCGCTGACCGCGCTGACCGCCTGCGTCGCTTTCGCGGGATCGTTCCGTTCGGAGCTGCCGGCGACCGCCCTGGCGGTGCTGCTCCTGATCGGCGCGCTTCCAGCCGCCACCCTCATCCATCACAGCGCCACCGACCTCATCTACGAGCGAGTGACCCCCTACCAGACTCTCCAGGTCTTCGAGAGCGACGGCGTGCGCACCCTCCGTAGCGACCGCGTCCCGCAGGCCGCCCTGCGCCTCGCCGACCGGCAGTCGGCCATGGCCTACAACCGCGCCGCCCCGGCGGTCCTGCTGATCCAGCCGAAGATCCGCAGGGCGCTGATGATCGGCCTCGGCGGCGGCACGCTCGGCCGCCCGGCGCTCCTCGGGCGCGACCCGCAGGCGGGCGAGCCGGCCGAACGCCTCGAAGATG
>DASWQX010000702.1:0-6424 GCA_036403495.1 Thermoanaerobaculia bacterium | reverse complement strand
CACTACCCGATCGCGAAGGAGGAGCTCTACGACCTGTCGCGCGACCCGGGGGAGAAGGAGAACCTGGCGGCGAAGGAGCCGGCGAAGGTCGCCGAGCTCTCCCGGCTGCTCGACCGCCGCTTCACCGGCCTGCGCAACCGGGTCCACGACCAGAAGGTGCCGGACGAGCTCAAGAAGGAGCTGAATTCGCTCGGCTACGTGGCGCACTGAGCCTGCTTGTTGACAACGTCAGGGCTCGTACCTATCATTAGCGCTCCTTGGCGGCAGAGGGAGGTTAGCTCAGCGGTTAGAGCACCTGCCTTACACGCAGGGGGTCGCGGGTTCAAATCCCTCACCTCCCACCATCGGAGTGGGAATGCCGGTCCGGGAAAATTTTGCGGGGCTGTAGTTCAGTTGGTTAGAACGCCGGCCTGTCACGCCGGAGGTCGCGGGTTCGAGCCCCGTCGGCCCCGCCATTCATCAGCCTGAAGATACTGAAGATACCGAAAAGAGACCTACGATGCGCGAGAAAATCAAGTTGGTTTCATCCGCCGGCACAGGCTACTTCTACACGACCAGCAAGAACAAGAAGCTGTCGACCGAGAAGCTGCGGATGAAGAAGTACGACCCCAAGGTCCGCAAGCACGTCGAGTTCGTCGAAGAGAAGCTGCGGTAGAGCTCCCCTTCCTTCTCGCCCTTCCTGGAGGCCCCCCGTCGCGGGGGCCTTGGCTTTTCTGTGAGGAACTCTGCAAGAATGAGGGCCGGGCCGGGGGGCGACCAATCCCCACGCCTTCACCCGCCCCCTCGCCTGCCACCCGAACCCAAAGGAGGGACGTCCGATGCCCTATCAGTTGCCCCCGCTGCCCTATGGCTTCGACGCGCTCGAGCCCCACATCGACGCGAAGACCATGGAGATCCACCACGACAAGCACCACGCGACCTACGTCAACAAGCTGAACGAGGCGCTCGCCAGCCATCCCGAGCTCCAGGCCAAGTCGGTGGAGGACCTGCTGCGCGGCTTCGACCAGATCCCGGAGGCGATCCGCGGCGCCGTGAAGAACCATGGCGGCGGCCACGCCAACCACTCGCTGTTCTGGGAAGTCATGGGCCCGAACGGCGGCGGCACCCCGTCCGGCGAGATCGGCGACGCCCTCAACGCCGCCTTCGGCACCTTCGAGAGCTTCAAGGAGAAGCTGACCAACGCGGCCGCCAACCAGTTCGGCTCCGGCTGGGGGTGGCTGGTGGCCAGCGCGGGTAAGCTCGAGGTGATCGCCAAGCCCAACCAGGACAGCCCGCTGATGGAGGGGAAGACCCCGCTCCTCGGCGTCGACGTCTGGGAGCACGCCTACTACCTCAAGTACCAGAACCGCCGCCCCGACTACCTGTCCGCCTGGTGGAACACCGTCAACTGGCCGGCGGTCGCCCAACGGTACAGCGCGGCACGCGGCTGAGCGGTACTGCCCTGCTACCCTGCCCATTCCGTGGGCAAACCGGCGCGATGACGCCTTCAAGTCACCTTCGACAGGGCTCCCGTTCGGGAGCTTTGTCACGTTTTGGCCGCTTGGAGCTACTCCGCTCCCACTCCGCCATAAAGACGTAACGTGCGGTTATAGAGAAGTTTGCACCTGTGTGCTCACTTAATGGGCAGCAGAGTGTCTTCGGAGCCATGCACTTTCAAGCTATGTTCAAGTATAGCCTCTCTACAATGTGTTCATCAGAGGCGGTTAAGCACAACCCCCCGCTTCAAGGAGACTAGAAGGCCATGGCTAACATCGACCGCGTTACCCCCAACTTCCGGCGTGAGGAGAGGCATCTGACCAAGGTGTTCAAGGCGCTGTCGGACGGCACGCGTCAAGAGATCCTGCGCCTGCTCGAAGGGCATCAGCGTACGGTCGGAGAGATCGTCGGCAATTTCAATCTGTCGCAGCCCACCATCTCGCGTCACCTGTCGGTGCTCAAGGAAGCCGACCTGGTCGTCGATCAGCGTCAGGGACAGAATGTCATCTATCGTCTGAACGAGCCGGCGCTTTCGACCTCGATGCAGGAATTCTTCGGCCAGTTCCGTAGCTGCCAGGATGTCATGCGGTAAATCGTCATGCGGTAAATCGTGATGCGGTAAATTCTTTGACGAGGAGGCCGGGACCGGCGCGTTGTTCTTGACGCGCCCGGGCTGCATCCAGTCCGCAGTCTCGACTCGGTTATCTCGACTCGGTCGTCCTGACTCGGTTATACTCCCGCCCGCGTTCAAGGGCCGTCCACCCCAGACGGTCACTTTCATTTTAACCTCTTCCATGGCGGTGTAGCTCAGCTGGTTAGAGCGAGCGACTCATAATCGCTAGGTCATGGGTTCAAGTCCCTTCACCGCTACCATCCTTTGAGCCTCCCGGACATCCTGGACACCTTCTTCCGCCACGAGGCGCCTCTCGCCCGCGGCGAGGGAGTCCTCGTCGCCTTCTCCGGCGGCCCCGACTCCACAGCCCTGCTCTGGGGGATGTCCCGGCTCGCCGCGGACCGGGGCTTCCGCCTCGCCGCCGCCCATCTCGACCATGCCGGCGATCCCGGCTCCGCCGCCCGCGCCGAGGCGGCGGCGCGGCTCGCCGCCCGGCTGGGTGTCCTCCTGGTGACCGAGCGCCGCGAGCCCGGCGGCCTCCCCGGCGCGCGCGGCGACAGCCCCGAGGCCGCCGGGCGGCGGGCGCGCTACGAGTTCCTGGAGCGCACCCGCGCCGGGCTCGGCGCGCGCTGGATCGCCACCGCCCACCACCGCGACGATCAGGCCGAGACCGTTCTCCTCCGGCTGCTCTTCGGCAGCGGCGTGGAAGGGCTGGCGGGAGTGCGGCCGGTCCACGGCGCGGTGGTGCGGCCGCTGCTCGGAGTGCCCCGCTCGGCGCTGCTCGCCGCCCTCGCCGCCGTGGGCCTCGCGGCGGTCGACGATCCCACCAACCGCGACTTGGCCGTGCCGCGCAACCGGGTACGCCACCGGCTGCTGCCGGCGCTCGCCGCGGACGATCCGGAGATCGCTGAGCGGCTCGCCCGCCTGGCTTCACGCGCCCGCGGCGCCGCGGCAACCGTCGACCGGCAGTTGAGCGATCGGCTCGCCGAGATGGCGATCCCGGGCAAGGACGGCGGCATCGCGATCGACCGCGGCGCCCTGGAATCCCTGCCGACAACCCTCTGGCCGTTCGCCCTCGCCTGGCTCCACCGCCGCGCCGGCGCGCCCTACCCGGCCAGCGAGGCGGCGCGGGCGGAGCTGCTGCGCCAGCTCTCCCGCCGCCGCCACGCGGGCTGCGACTGCGGCGACGGCTGGCGTTGGCAGGCCGCCGGCGACCTGCTGCTCCTGCGCTGCCCGCAGGGCGCGCGGGAGCGGGTGGGGGATTTCACTTATACTCTCAAGGTTCCGGGAGAGCTGGAGATCCCGGAGATCGCCGTCCGGGTGCGCCTTTCCCGCGGCGCCGTCGAGCCCTGGATGTTTTCGGGGTCGGCCGTCCGCGCGGGTCTGGCGCTCCCCTTGCTGGAGGGAGACCTCGTCACGATCCGCAACCGCCGCCCCGGGGACCGTATCCACCCGCTGGGCGGCAGCGGCAGCCGGCGGTTGAAAGAGGTGCTGATCGATCGTCGCGTGCCGCGGCACGTGCGGGAGCGGCTGCCGCTCCTGGTGGTGGGCGAGCGTATCGCCTGGGCACCGGGCGTGACCATCGATCAGCGGTTCCGGCTTGCCGGAGAGGCGACCGCCTGGGTCGCCGAGGTTGCCACGACATGAGCCGAGACCTTCCCACACCCGCCATCGAGACCCTCTTCGCCGCCGAGGAGGTGCGCGACGCCGTCGCCGCCCTCGGCCGCCGGATCGACGAGGAGATCGGCGGCGAGGACCTGCTGCTGATCGCGCTGCTCGGCGGCTCGGTGATCTTCCTCGCCGACCTGGTGCGGGCGATCCCGCGGCCGGTGCGCTACGAGTTCATCGACGTCGCCTATCGCGTCTCTCCCGCCGCCACCGAGGAGACCGACGAGGTGCTGCGGATCGAATACCCGATCCCCGTCGACATCTCCGGGCGCAGCGTGCTGGTGCTCAAGGACGTGGTCGCCTCGGGGGTGACCGAGCCCTATCTCGAGCAGCAGCTCCGCGACCACGGCGCGGCCCAGGTGCGCTTCGCCGCCCTGATCGACCTGCCGGACGAGCGCAAGACCGCCTTCGACCTCCAGTACCGCGCCCTGACCTCCCACCGCCACGGCGTCCTGGTCGGCTACGGCCTGAAGGCCGACGGCCTCTACGGCAACCTCGCCTACGTCGGGCGGATGGCGGACGACCAGAGTTGACGAGGGGGGACTCAATGGGGGAATCGATGGACCGGCCGATTGGTTGTCACGAGGAAGGGACGCGAGGTTCCTCCACGATCGAAAGCAAGAGCGTCCCGGGCCGTCCCGCCCGCGCGGGCGCTTTCTATGAGGTAGCCGAGCTTTGAACTCTACTGTCAAAACCCTGATTCTGTGGATGGCGATCTTCGGGGTGGTGATCCTGCTCTGGAACACGTTCCAGGGCGGCAAGGCCGCCCAGAAGGAGCTGACCTACTCCGACTTCATGACCGCCGTTCAGCAGGGGAGGGTCGCGGAGGTCACCATCCGCGGCAAGCAGCTCACCGGCAAGTACAAGGGCGAAGGCTTGAGCGGCGGGCAGGAATTCAAGACCACCCTGCTCGACGACGACCCGGACCTCGCCAAGCTGCTCCGCCAGTCCAACATCCGGATCAGCGCCGAGGAGCCGCACGAGAACCCCTTCCTCGCCGTGCTGCTGACCTGGGCCCCCGTGCTGCTGATCGTCGGCCTCTGGATCTTCTTCATGCGCCAGATGCAGACCGGCGGCAACAAGGCCCTCTCCTTCGGCAAGAGCAAAGCCAAGCTGCTCAACACCTCCGGCAAGAAGGTGACGTTCAAGGACGTCGCCGGCGTCGAGGAGGCCAAGGAGGAGCTGCAGGAGATCGTCGAGTTCCTCAAGGAGCCGCAGAAGTTCCAGAAGCTCGGCGGCCGCATCCCCAAGGGCGTGCTGCTGATGGGCCCGCCGGGAACCGGCAAGACCCTGCTCGCCCGCGCCATCGCCGGCGAGGCGAACGTCCCCTTCTTCTCGATCTCCGGCTCCGACTTCGTCGAGATGTTCGTCGGCGTCGGCGCCTCCCGCGTGCGCGACCTCTTCGAGCAGGGGAAGAAGAACGCTCCCTGCATCATCTTCATCGACGAGATCGACGCCGTCGGCCGCCATCGCGGCGCGGGGCTCGGCGGCGGCCACGACGAGCGCGAGCAGACGCTCAACCAGCTCCTGGTCGAGATGGACGGCTTCGAGTCGAACGAGGGGGTCATCCTGATCGCCGCCACCAACCGGCCCGACGTGCTCGATCCGGCGCTGCTGCGCCCCGGGCGCTTCGACCGCCGCGTGGTGGTCGACCGGCCGGACATCAACGGCCGCCTGGGCATCCTCAAGGTCCACACCCGCAACATCCCGCTCGACGAGAGCGTCAACCTGTCGGTGATCGCCCGCGGCACCCCGGGCTTCGCCGGCGCCGACCTCTCCAACCTGGTCAACGAGGCGGCGCTGATCGCCGCCCGGCGCAACAAGAAGAAGGTCGACATGACCGACTTCGAGTTCGCCAAGGACAAGGTCATCATGGGCGTCGAGCGCAAGACGATGATGCTGACCGACGACGAGAAGTCGATCACCGCCTATCACGAGGCCGGGCACGCACTGGTCGCCTGCTTCACCCCGGGAGCGGACCCGCTGCACAAGGTCACCATCATCCCGCGCGGCCGCGCGCTCGGCCTCACCATGCAGCTTCCCACCGAGGACAAGTACACCTACAAGAAGCAGTACGTGCAGGCGCAGATCTCCATCCTGATGGGCGGCCGCGTGGCCGAGGAGCTGACCCAGGACGACATCACGACCGGCGCCGGCAACGACATCGAGCGCGCCACCGAGATGGCCCACCGCATGGTCTGCGAGTGGGGGATGTCGGAGCTCGGGCCGCTCGCCTACGGCGGCAAGGAGGAGCCGGTCTTCCTCGGCCGCGAGTTCGCCCAGCGGGCCGACTACAGCCAGGACACGGCGATCCGCATCGACCGCGAGGTCACCCGCATCGTCCAGGCCGGCTACGAGAGCGCCACGGCGATCCTCACCGAGCACCGGGACGTCCTCGAGCGCATCGCCCACGACCTGCTGGAGCGCGAGACCCTCGACGGCGAGGAGGTCTACAACACCATCCGGCAGATGACCGGCCACGAGCCGGCCCGCCCGCGGGAAGCTCCGCCCGGCGAGGGGCTCGTCGTCGGCGGCCAGCAGGTGCCGGAGGTGGAGGTCTCCACCGCCGCCCGCGGCAACGGCGACGGCCTGACGCCCAATGCCTCCCCGGACGTGCAGCCGGAGGTGCGCGACGGCGTGGCGGCTCCGGTGGAGCAGCCGGACCTC
>DASWQX010000701.1:0-5566 GCA_036403495.1 Thermoanaerobaculia bacterium | reverse complement strand
GGCAGGAGACGGTGGCGTCGTCCCCGATCTCCAGCATGTCGGGATCGACCACCTGGGCGAACGAGGTGCCGAGCAGCACGCGGCGGCCGATGCGGGCCCCCATGGCGCGCAGCCACCAGGCCATGAAGGGGGTCCCCTCGAAGCTGTGGAGCTGGAGGAGGCAGGAGACGGTGGCGTCGTCGCCGATCTCCAGCATGTCGGGATCGACGACCTGCGCGAACGAGGTGCCGAGCACCACCCGCTTCCCGACCTTCGAGCCTGTGGCCCTCAGCCACCAGGCCATGAAGGGCGTCCCCTCGAAGCTCGCCAGGCTGCCACGCACGTAGGCAGCCCAGACCACGTAGAGAAAGTCCCAGCGGCTGCACCAGCAGGACCAGAGCGGATGCTGGCCGGCGCGGACTCGCCCCAACAGCAGCCACTTGGCGGCGAGGACGAGCGCGACGAGGATGGCACCCACCGCCAGCGAGGAGGCGGGGAGGGTGAGGGCGAAGAAGGTGAGCCGGCCCTGCCCGGCGCGCCACATCGGCAGCGCCTTGAACCAGAGGATGCCGAGCAGCGCCGGGATCACCGGGATCAGCAGCCGCAGGTACTCCCAGAACACCCGCGTCACGTAGCGGGCGAGCGAGGGGTCGTGCGTGACGCTCCGGTCGCTGGCGATCACCTCGCGCCGCGGCAGCTCGAAGGCCGGATGGCCGAACCAGGAGGTGCCCGGGCGGATCCTGGCGGCGTCGGCCACGGTCGAGATGCCGATCAGGATGTCCGGAGGCAACTGGGCGCCGGCGGGGATCACCACGTGGTTGCCGAGGAAGGTGCCCGATGAGAAGGTGGTGCGCGCGGCGGTGAGGGTGCCGCGGTGGAGCCAGGGGCCGCCGAGGTAGATGCCGTCGGCGAAGAAGCACTCGTCGCCGATCTCGATCAGCTCGGGGATGACGTCCATGATCGTGCTGATCTCGCACTTGCGGCCGACGCGCATCCCGGCTCCCCGCAACCAGCGCGGCCAGAGCAGCGTGCCGCTCAGCGAGTTCCCCGCCGCCTCCACCATCCGCTCCTTGACGAAGACGGCGAGCGAGGTCCAGCCGTAGAGCGGGTAGGTGCCGGGCTTGATGGCGCCCAGCAGGCGGACCATGGCCGCCTCCACCGGCAGGGTCAGCGCGAAGCCGGCAAGGGTGACTCCGAGCGCCGCGAGGATCGGCCAGGGCTCGAAGGAGGGGCCGTAGAGGACGTCCATCCAGTCGATCCGCCAGACCTCGTCGAGCGCCAGCGCCAGGATCAGCAGCGGCAGGTAGGCGAGCTGGGCGACGAGGAAGCGCGCCGTCATCAGGGCGGCGCCGTGCAGCGCCGCGGGCCACGGGCGCGCCCCGGAGGTGAGCGCGGGCACCGGCGGCGCCACCGCCTGCAAGGCCGCCGGCACGCCGTGCCACATCTCGCCGGGAGGGATGGTGGCGTGCGATGGCAGCATCGAGAGGCTGGTGAGCACGGCCTCGGACTTCATCTCGCTGTGCGGGGCCATCCGGGCGCGGGTGTCGAGCGTGCAGCCGGCGCCGATCCGGATGGTGCCGAGGACCATCTCCTGGTCCTGGTATTCGATCAGACCCAGCGAGACGTCGCGCCCGATCGTGGCGCCGTCGCCGATCTCCAGCAGGTCCCAGCCGCCGGCGCGGAGGTCGACGCCGCGATGGATGTGCACGCCCTTGCCGATGCGGGCGCCGAGGGCGCGCAGGATGGCGTTCTTGAACACCGTGCCTTCCGTCAGCTCCCAGGGGATGGCGCGGGCGAGCTGGAGGACGATCCAGCTCCGCAGGTAGTAGCCGCCGAGGTAGGGGTGGCGGCCGGCCTGGTAGCGGCCGATCAGCAGCCGCTTCGCCGCCATCGTGGCGCCGACGGCGAGCGGCGCGTAGACCCCCAGCGCCGCCAGCGCCAGCGCGGGGACCAGCAGCAGGAAGGTGGTGACGCCGACGTTGTCCGCGGCCGCCGGCATCAGCCGGAAGGCGACGAGGTAGGCCACGGCCGAGCCGGCGAGCAGCTTGCCGAGGATGAAGGCGAGCTGCAGCAGGGAGATCAGAGTCGCGTGCCGGCCGACCTTGGAGGGCTCGTTACGCCGGCGGTCCGCGCGGGGCGCATGGGCCGAAGCGCTGTCGGCGAGCGCCGCGAGGCCCTCCACCGTCCGCGCCTCGTAGACGTCGCGCACGGTCAGCGGCGCCGTCAGCGCGCTCTTGCGCAGGGTGGAGACGGTCTGCGCGGCGAGCAGCGAGTTGCCGCCGAGGTCGAGGAAGAAGTCGTCCTGGACCGAGACCGACGCGCCGCGGCGGAGGTGGTCCGAGAAGGCGCGGGCGACGAGCCGTTCGGCCTCGCTGCGCGGCGCCACCAACTCGCGGTCCGCGGCGGCTTCGGGAGCGAGCTCGGGGAGCGTCGAGCGGTCGAGCTTGCCGCTGGTGGCCTTCACCGGCAGGTCGGGCAGGAAGCCGAAGCGGGCGGGGACCATCGGCTCCGGCAGCTTCGTCCGCAGCGCCGCGCGCAGACGGTCGAGGTCGGGGGGCGCCTCGGGATCGTCGAAAACGAGATACGCGATCAGCTCCTGGGCGCCGCCGAGGTCCTGGACCTTGCAGGCGGCGGCGCGGACGCCGGGGAAGGCGCAGAGCTCGGACTCGATGGCGGAGAGCTCGACGCGGTGGCCGCGAATCTTCACCTGCGCGTCGGCGCGGCCGAGGTACAGGTAGTCGCCCGAGGGCAGCTTGGAGACGAGGTCGCCGGTGCGGTAGATCCGCCCGTGGAGCGGGTGCTCGACGAACTTCTCGCGCGTCAGGTCGGGGAGGTTGAGGTAGCCGCGCGCCACCGGGACGCCGCCGATGCAGAGCTCGCCGGTCTCGCCCGGGGGCACCTCGCGCAGCGCGTCGTCGAGCGCCCAGGCCTCGGCGTTGCGCAGCGGCCGGCCGATGGTCACCGGCTCGCCGGCCGTCACCCGCTCGCGCACCACGGTGACCGTGCACTCGGTGGGGCCGTATCCGTTCTCCAGCCAGCGCCCCGGCGCCCAGCGGTTGGCGACGTCGGGCGTCAGCTCCTCGCCCCCCACGTAGACCAGGCGGAGGTCGGGGAGATCGCGCTCCGGATCGTCGCAGGCGCACATCCGCAGCAGGGTCGGCGGCGGGCAGAAGACGTTGATCGCCTCGGCCCGCAGCCAGGGCACGAGGTCCGGCCCCAGCCGCACCACGTCGTCGTCCATCAGCACCAGCGTGGCGCCGCAGGCGAAGGCGAGCCAGATCTCCTCGACGGAGGAGTCGTAGGCGCACGAGGAGTTCTGGCCGACGCGGTCGCGCACGCTCAAGCCGAAGCGCTCGACGTCGGAGAGCACGAGGTTGACCACGCTCCGGTGCTCGACCATCACCCCCTTCGGGTTGCCGGTGGTGCCGGAGGTGTAGATCACGTAACAGAGCGTCGAGGGGGTGAGCCAGTCCGGCCTGGAAAGCGGGGTGCTGGTCTCCGGGGGAGCCGCGAGATCGACCGTGCGGTCGGCGGGGAAGTCCAGCGCGGCGAGCAGGGGGCGCATCTCGGCGGCGCCGCTGTCGGCGATCGCCGCGACGGCCCGCGAGTCCTCGAGGATGAAGCGGGCCCGTTCCGGCGGGGTGCCCGGCTCGACGCAGGTGTAGGCGCCCCCCGCCTTCATCACCGCCAGTTGCGCCACGTAGACGAGATGGCTGCTGCGCGGCAGGAGGATCGCCACCACGCTCTCGCCGGCGACGTGCGGCGCCAGGCGCGCCGCCAGGGCGTCGGCGAGGCCGTCGATCTCGGCGTAGGTGAAGCTCCGGCGTGGCTGCCCGCCGGCGGCCGGGAGGTCGATGGCGACTTGGTCCGGCACCCGGCGCGCGGTCTCCTCGAAGACCTCGTGGAGGAGCTGGGGCAGCACCTCGGGTCCCGGGCTCACGTCGGGTACGAGGGCCTGGGCCCTGGGGGGTACGGCAATCATGGGAAGCTCATGGAAACTTATCAGGAGTCAGGGGAACGGGCGATTTTGCGCCATCCGCAGCACGGAAACAACTCCCGGGGTCCCGCGCTTCCCGATTCGGCCCTGAATGGGCGAGGGGATCCCGCGGGGTCCGGAGGACCGTTACGGTCCTGGAACCCTCCACCCGCGGGAATCCTGCGGCCTTGCCTTCGCTTCAGTTCGCTCCGGGTCCGTCCGCGCCGGCCGGCGCCGTCAGCTCCTGGAAGGCGGGGTCCTGCTTCAGGCCGGCGAAGACGATGTCGACCTGCGCCTCGTGCATCTCCTTGCGCCGCACGGCGTCGAACTGCTCGTAGGTGTAGAAGTGGCGCTTGAGCAGAGCGAGCGCCTTGTCGCGGTCGCCGAGCAGGGACCAGATGGCGGCCAGGTTGTAGGAGGCGGCGAGGTTCGCCTCGTGGGCGCGGGCGATCTTCGCGGCCTCGTCGGGCCTGCCCAGCTTGACCAGGTAAGTGGCGGCGAAGATCTGGTTGTACTCGTCGTTGGGATCGAGGGCCATCGCCTGCTGGACGTAGCCGTAGGCCTTGCTGCCGTCCCCCTCCGAGCTCCAGTAGACCGCCAGGTTGCGGTAGGTGAGGGCGAGCGGATAGGTGGCGACCGACTCGTCGAACATCGCCAGGCCCTTGGCGAAGTCGCCGTCGTGGATCGTCATCTTCCCCAGCCCGTGCAGGGCCACGGCGCGCGACAGCGGATCGGCGTCCATGGCGAGGATCTGCTGGAAGGTTGCCCGCGCCTTCGTCCAGTCGCCGATGTGGTGGCGGTAGAGCTCGCCGAGGTAGCGCAGCGGCACCGGATCGCCCGGATCGCGCCGCCTCGCCGCCTCGTAGGCGCGCTCGGCGTCGGGGATCCGCAGCTCGTACTCGGCGCGGAGGCCGGTGGCGAGGTCGCGCTCGACCGCCTTGCCGGTGGCGTCGCTCCAGTCGGGCGCCGGAAGATTCAGGCTGACCTCGTCGGGCACGGCCACGCCGAGCTTCTTGAGCGCCTTGGTGGCCTTCTTCGCCGGCTTCTCGGCGATACAGCGGAGCTTGAGGATGCCGGTGTAGATCGCGACGGCGCCCTCCTTGTCCCCCGCCTTCTCGCGCTGCTCGGCGGCATCGAGCTGGTCGCTCGCGGCCTTCTCCTGCCGCTTGATGCCGTCCTTGAGCATGCCCTCGACCTCCCCGAGACTGACCAAGCGCCCATAGTGCCCCTGGACGCGCCCCAGCTCGGAGCCGTCCGCGGTGGCCACCAGCACGGCCTGCGAGGCGGTGGCGGTCGCCTTGTACTTGTCGCGCAGGGCGGTATTCGCGGCGGCGGTGGACGCGGGGACGATCCGCAGGGCGACGCAGTGCGCGGCGGCGAGGGTGAGCTGGCGCGAGTTCAGCAGCTCTGAGAAGCTCTGCTCCTGCACCGAGGAAGGGAACCAGTAGAGGATCAGGACGCCGGGGGGCGTCTCGCCCTCCGCCGCCGGCTTCCAGGGGACCGGATACAGATCGGGCTTTTTGAGCCACGCGTCGTCCGAGGGCGCGGGCGCCGAGGAGGAGGGGGGGAACCCTCCCCGGCCGCCGCCGCCGCCGCCGCCGCAGGTGGCGA
>DASWQX010000700.1:0-4206 GCA_036403495.1 Thermoanaerobaculia bacterium | reverse complement strand
CGGCCCATAATAGCCTGCCGGCGGCACCGGGTACCAGGGCCCGCCCACGATTGGAGCCGGAGCGGCCGCCAGGAGCGGATGGCTCGGATTGGCCGTCGACACCGCGAAGGTCACGGCGCAGAAGGGGCCGCGGTTGTCGCGCCCCTCCTCCAGGGCGTAGATGATGTCCGCGTAACCGGGCAGCGGTTTCGTGTTGATCAACAGGAACATGTTGAAGGGCGCCGGCCCCGGCGATACCGCCGCGACCGCGACGCCCGGCGTCGCGACGTAGCCTGCGTAGGCGATACCAGCGATCACCAGGATGAGGAACGCAACCATCAGCCATTTGCCTCGCTTCAACGTCTCCATGTCGATCCTCCTTGGAGCCGAACGGGTTAACTACTTAATATACTAACATAAGGAACGCCCGAGGCTCTCGCCCGGTCCTGCTGCGGAACAGGTATCAGGTCCTGCGAACCAAATTCGGGGGCCGTGCCAGACGACGAACAGCCGATGCCGCGCGCGTCGGGCTCGCTCGGATCTAGCCGGCGGCCATTTCCGCGCCGGCCATCTCCGCGCCGTGCTCGCGGAAAAGCTCCCGGAGCACCGAGCGATGGCAATGCTCCTCGGTCTCGCAGTAGCAGCCCACCGAGAAGTCGGTCTGGCGGGAGAGCGCGGCGAGCAGCGCGAGCAGGCGGTCGCGCTCGGCGTCCTTCATCTCGGCGCGGTAGCGCTGGACGAAGCGGGCCCAGCGCGGCTCCGTGATCGGCTCGGACTGCAGCCAGCTCACCAGCTCCGCGCTCGGCGAGAGCTCCGGCACCCAGACGTCGTAATAATCCCGCCGCGCGTAGTCTTCCTTCTTTACGCCGCGCGGCGGCCGACGGACCGTGCCCAGCCGCAGGCCCTCTCCGGCGAGGCGCGGCGTACCCAGTCGAACGATGCGCAGGCTCATGGGAGCAAGCTTAGCGCATGCCAGCCGCTCCGCTATACTGCGAACACTCATCATGGAAGGGGAGATCCCGAGGCCGGAGAGCCGAGAGAATCCGCGCTGGAGCGTGGCGCACCGGATCGCGTTCCGGTTCGTGGTCTGCTATTTCCTGCTCTACCTGGTGCCGGCGGACCTCCCCTTCACCGGCTTTCTCGTCCGGCCGCACGAGGCGCTCTGGACGCCCGTCGTGACCTGGGTGGCGCGGCACGTCTTTCACACCCGGTACGAGATCTATCCGATCGATGGCGAGGCCGCCATCAGCAACACGGCCTACGGCTCGATCCTGTTCCTGTGCTATCTGGCGCTGGCCGCCGTCGCCGCCCTGATCTGGTCGGCGCTCGACCGCCGGCGGGCCAATTACGAGCGGCTCGATCCGTGGCTCCGGCTGCTGCTCCGCTACTCGCTGGCGACCGCCATGATCATGTATGGCGCGCTCAAGGTGATCCCGACCCAGATGCCCTCGCCTCTGCCGCTGGGCCTGCTCCGGCAGCGGGTCGGCGATCTTCCCCCGATGCGCCTGCTCTGGATCTTCGTCGGCTCCTCGCCGCCATACGAGATGTTCACCGGCGCCGCCGAGCTGCTGGGAGGGGTGCTCCTGCTGGTGCCGCGGACGGTGCTGCTGGGCTCTCTCGTCTGTTTCGCGGACCTGGTCATGGTGGTCACGCTGAACCTCTGCTTCGACGTCCACGTCAAGCTGTTCTCGCTCCACCTGCTGTTCATGGCCTTCCTGCTGATCGTTCCGGACATCCCCCGGCTGACCCGCCTGTTCCTGCTCAACCGGCCCGTGGAGCCCGCCGTGACGCCGCCGCTGTTCGCGCGCCCGCGGCTCGACCGCATCCCCCACCTCCTCCTGTTCCTGTTCGGCATCTACTGGATCGGAGCGAGATTCAACGATTCCTACCATCGCTACCAAGTGTTCCATCCGCCGCCGCCGCCGCTCTACGGAGTGTGGGCCGCCCGGCAGTTCTCGCTCGACGGCAAGGTCATCCCGCCGCTCACCGACCCGCAGCGCTGGCGGTGGGTGACTTTCCAGTACGCGGAGGTCATGTCCGTCGAGCTGGCGATCGGTTCGGATCAGCGGTACGCCGTCGACGTGGACATGCCGCGGAAGAGAATCATCCTCGCGAAGGCCCGCTGGGACCCGGAGCGGGGCGTGGTCGTCAAGGACGCGGCTGGACATCCCCTGAAGGAGCCCGGCTGGCAGGCCGAGCTCGCCTTCGACCAGCCGACGCCGGACGACCTGGTGCTCGACGGGCTCGTGGACGGCCACCACCTGCACACGAAGCTGAGCAAGATCGCCCAGCTCCGTGACAACTTTCGCTGGATCATCGTGCTGCCGAAGGAGGACCGCTGAGGCCCCCTCGACCGGAGGAGGCCCGCGGCGGCGGAGCCCTCGTCAGCAGGTCAGATGGCCGTTGTGGCAGGTGCAGATCGTCCGCACCCAGACCGGTCCGCTCTTGTCGATGCAGCCCGTCTCCTGACCCTCTGTGGTGCAGGGATCCCCGCACAGGTTGGGGGTGAACTGGGGGACGGCGCGAGCCGCCTGAAGCTGAGCCGCCGCGGCCAGCACGAGCCCTAAAGCGGTGATCCGGAAGCCTCTTGTCATGACATCGATCTCCTTTTTGCGTCGCCACCGTGAATGGCTTGCAGTGGCCTACTATCTTCGGTGCGCGAACGAGCGGGGCGCGAGCCAGGGGGCGTGAGAAATGGAATGGCGGTTCCGCGGCGGCTCACCTCCGCAGGGGAGCGGCACCTCCCTCTTCAGGAGGTATCTCGATGCGCAAGACTCTCGGTCTCACGCTCATGCTCGGTCTGATGGGTCTTTCCCTCGTTTCGCGGCCGGCATCCGCCTACATCCGCTGCTCCTGCTCTCTCTGCGCCACGTCGAACGTGGAGTGCCGGGTCACCCCGCTGGGCAAGTCGCTCTCCTGCTCGGATTACTACGCGAACTTCTGCACGGGCTAGCCATCCGTCCAGCCTAGCGGGATTTCCCCTTCTCCCGCCGCGAGAGAAGGGGGCGTCCGGCTTAAGGTAGAGTGCGGGGCATGAACCCCAAGGCGACGCTCAATCGCACAAAGGACAACCCCTGGCAGCTCAAGACGGCTCCCGGCACCTCGGAGTACACGATGCACGCCGATGTGAAGGACGGCGCGCCCGTCCTGGTCTGTACGGTCGGCAAGACGGTGCTCCTATACGACGCGCGCTGCGTCGACGATCTCTACGCCATGCTGAAGGCGGCCGGCGACTGGGTCGAGCTCGGCGGCGCGGACGAGCAGAAACCCGCCAAGGACGGGACCGTCGAAGCCTGGGGCCGCTCCGCGACGAATCCCATCGGCGGCTGGTACGGCCTGAAGAAAGGTTTTCGCGGGCGCTTCGGAGTCTACCTGCCGCCGCTGATGGAGGAGCTGGGGCTCTGCGAGCTCGAGCACAACGCCAAGAACAACCGGATGCGCGCGAAGTAGAAAGGAAATCTCGATGGACGGACAAGCGCTCGCCAAGGTCTATGAATTCAGCTACCTCACCCTGACGCGGAACCTCGACGGGCTCACCCACGAGGAATCCCTGCGCGCGCCCGAGCCTGGAGGCAACAGCCTGCACTGGGTGCTGGGCCACATGCTCTCCTACCGGAATACGATCCTGAAGCTCCTGAACCTGCCGCCCGCCTGGGATCCGGAGAAAGCCGCCCGCTACGCCCGCGGCAGCGCTCCGCTCGGCCCGGACGACCATCCCGCACCGCTCGAAGAGATCCGCGGCGCCTTGGATCAATCGCAGCCCATACTGCTCGCGGCCTTGCGCGCCTGCTCGGCCGAAGAGCTCGCGGCCCCCGTGGCCGGCGGCGATCCCCTGGCTCAGCGGCTCGCCGTTCTCGGCATCCACGAGGGCTACCATGGCGGGCAGGTCTCCCTGCTGCGGCGGCTGCTCGGACACGCGGGGGGCATTCCGTAGGCCAAGCCGCTGAGATAGGATCCCTTGCGACGATTCTCTAGGAAGGGGCGATCCATGCGGGCGCGGCACCACGCTCAAGAAAGCTGCAGGCTAGAAGGGCCGTGGTTTCTTTCCACGAAGGCTCTGGGATCTTTGGCGGCGTTCCTCGCGGCTCTGCTCCTTGCGTCCACCGTCCGCGCGGACGTGGTCAACCCGCTCCCCTACGATCTGCTCTACGTCCGGGCGCCCTATTTCGGCGCCGGCGCGGAGGCGCGCGGCAGCGTCTGGCCCGACACCGCCCGGCCGTTGACGCC
>DASWQX010000699.1:0-2881 GCA_036403495.1 Thermoanaerobaculia bacterium | reverse complement strand
GAGGGGCGCTTGGTCCTGGAGGATGGCGCGGGGCGGCAGGAGGAGGTCCCCGGCGGCAAATTGAAGGTGCTGTTCAAGGGTCAGAAGGACCTCCGGCTGGTCGTGCTGAACTCCTGCGTCGGAGCGAAAGCTTCCCCGGAGAACGCCTTCGCGGGGGTGGCGCAATCCCTGGCGAGCGCGGGCGTACCGGCCGCGGTGGCGATGCGCAGACGGATCTCCGACCGGGCGGCACTGACGTTCGCGGAGCGCTTCTACGAGTCGCTCGCCGCCGACATGCCAGTGGATCCGGCCGTCAGCGAAGCGAGGAGCGCGATGCACGCGGGCGGCAAAGGCCTGGAATGGAGCACGCCGGTGCTCTACATGCGGTCGGAGACCGAGATCGTCCCGCCGAGGCGTCCCCATCGGGCCTTGCTCGCGGCGGCGCTGAGCCTCGCGGCGCTCGGCGGCGGCGGTTACTGGGTCTCCACGCAGCCCGACCGGTCTTCAGACCCCGCCTGCCCCTCGCCGCCCGGCCTCGAAATGCCGTTCGTCGAGATCAAGGCCGGCCGCTTCTCCATGGGTGTCAAGGGAAGGCAGGTCGAGATCACGAAGCCCTACTGCCTCGGCAAATTCGAGGTGACGCAAGGCGAATGGAAGAAGATCATGGGGCCCCCTCTTCGGCAGGCGAAGGAAGGCGACGGTCTGCCGGTCGGCAATGTGTCCTGGCAGGATGCCGAAGCGTTCCTGACCCGTCTCAATGCGAAGGAGCCGGCCGCGCACTACCGCCTGCCGACCGAGGCGCAATGGGAGCTCGCGGCGCGGGCCGGAAGGTCGAGCCGCTTCAGCTTCGGAGATGACGCGTCGGAGCTGAGGAAGTATGGCAACTGCCACAAAGCGGGCGAGCCCACTGCCGGCGGACGGTTCCAACCCAACCCCTGGGGTCTTTACGACATGTACGGCAACGTCGCTGAATGGGTTGAGGATTGGTACGGCCCGCTGCCGGACGGGCCAGGAGTCGATCCCGCGGGTCCCGCGACGGGTGTCGAGAAGATTCGGAGAGGCGGGAGCTTCAGCTACTCGGCCGACTGTGACTCGTCGATCCGGAAGGGCTCGAAGCCCGGGCTACGGAGACCGGACACCGGTTTCCGCATCGTCCGCGATCCGATGTAGAGACGCTCCCAGCCCGTCCACGACACCCTGTGCAGGCCACGGGGACGGCGGGACGTCTCCGCCGGAGGGCAGTTCGCATCGTCCGCCACCGCCGCCGTGGATTGCCGGATCTCCGGATTTGCCCCGCAAGGGGCAACGGCATGTAGCCTGGGGCATCAGCCCCAGGTCGAGCGATTTGAAAAGATCCCTGAGCCCCGAAGGGGCGACGGCAGCCCATGGCGAAACGACAAGCTGCCGTCACCCCTTCGGGGCTCAGGGATGGGATTGGGGGCCATTCCTGGGGCTCACGCCCCAGGCTACATGCCTGGGCTCCTTTGGAGCCCGGAGACGTCCCGCCGTCCCCGTGGCCTGCACAGGGTGTCGTGGACGGGCTGGGAAGGTCTCTACATCCTTCGATCAAGAAGCTTCGCTCCCGGGCCTCCTCGACAACCAGACGCCTTCGGCCTGAGGATCCGCCGTCTCGAGGCTGTCGAGCATCCCGCCGCCAGCGACTCATCGTATGGCTTTGCCTAATCGCACTGTTCTTTCGCAATGATCTTGGAATACAGCGTAAGCGTTCCGGAGCAGGTCCAGGCCTGGCAGCAGCTATGGTAACACTGGCCCACCTTCGTGGTGTAGGTGGCGTCGCTATAGTAGTACACGAGCACGATGTTGTCGGTAGCGACGGTACAGGCGGCATGCAGGGCGGCGGGCTGCTGAGGCCCGGCAAGGGTGAACCCGAGGATCGCGAGGAGTGCAAGCAGGAGGACCAAGCGACGGCGGAGAGGGTTACTTGCGTTGTTCAAGAGGCGTCTCCT
The DNA here is from genome assembly GCA_036403495.1 of Thermoanaerobaculia bacterium. Taxonomy (GTDB): domain Bacteria; phylum Acidobacteriota; class Thermoanaerobaculia; order Multivoradales; family UBA5704; genus DATARR01. The sequence continues at coordinate 935 of DASWQX010000699.1, read as the reverse complement.
TTCGAAGGTGAGAGCAGTAGCTCAGTGCAGGGCTCTCTCTTATCTTGGTGCTACTTCCCCTTCGCGCCGAGCTCCGCCAGCGACTTCTTCCGCACCGCCTCGAACTCGTCGCCGGGGTTCCAGGTGGGCATCGCCGTCGTGTCGGCCACCACGAGGCCTGTGTAGAAGCCGAGTTGGGCGTCCTCGATCATGCCGTCGTAAACCCAGGTGGGATCGAACTGGTCGCTCGGCTGGTGGTAGCGGTGGAGCTCGTACTCCTCGGCCTGCTGCTTGCCCCAGCCCGCCGGCTTGCCGATGAAGTCGGTGCCCGCCTCGGGGTGGATCGCCGGCACGCCGACCTTGGCGAAGCTGAACTGGTCGGAACGGTAGAAGAAGCCGCGGTCGGGGAACTGGTCGCCTTCGAGCCGGCGCCCCTGGCGGGCCGCCAGCGCCTTGACGACGCCGTCGAGCGACGACTTGCCGAGCCCGATCTCGGTGAGGTCGCGCGTGCGGCCGTGGATATTGCCGCCGTCGTAGTTGATGTTCGCCGCGATCCGCCCGGCCGGCACCGGCGGATGGGTCGCCAGGTAGGCCGAGCCGAGCAGCCCCTGCTCCTCGGCGGCCACGAAGGCGATCAGGATCGAGCGGCGCGGGCGCGGCGTCAGCGCGGCATAGGCCTTGGCGATCGCCAGCACCTCGGCGCAGCCGGAGGCGTTGTCCACGGCGCCGTTGTAGATCCTGTCGCCGGTCTTGTCCGGCTGGCCGACCCCGAGATGGTCGTGGTGCGCGGTGTAGACCACGACCTCGTCCTTGAGGCTCGGATCGCTCCCCGGCAGGAGGCCGAGGACGTTGGCCGTATGGGTCTTGTTGATCGCGTTGGCGAAGGTCAGCGAGGTGGTGATCCCCAGCGGGACCGGCTGGAAGTTGCGGCTCTTGGCCTGCTCGACGAGCTTGGT
>DASWQX010000698.1:0-2189 GCA_036403495.1 Thermoanaerobaculia bacterium | reverse complement strand
GGCGACTCGATTGGCGGCAGGCACCCAATGAGCTGCGGTTCGAGCCTACCGTGGTTCCTGCGGCCATAGAGGCGCAGTGTGCGGCGCTCTTGGATGAGCTAGGGCTCGTTTTCGGCTGCTTCGATTTTATAGTGAATCCGGAAGGAGATTACATCTTTCTCGAGGTCAACGAAATGGGGCAGTTTCTATTCGTCGAAAGGAGTTGCGGTATTCCCCTCGTGGATGCGTTTGCAAGCTTCCTTCTTCAGGGGAGGGTAGACTTCGAATGGAGCGAGGAGAACGTCGCTGCCCGCTATGGCGAGCCAGGATTCGATGCAGGAGTCTTAGCGAGGTCGAAGGCATTTGCGCAGGCCCACGTCCTTGCCCCTGCCAGACTCATTGAAGAATCTCCGCAACCGAAAAGTGGGCGTACTTAGGATACCTTCAGGCCCTGTAAGTTGGCGACTGGGTGCCAGAACTAGGTGCCAGGCGCTCGGATGCGCTGCACCTTGACCACCGTCGTCGTGACCTCCGCGCCCTTCACCTGCACGGGACTAGGTGCCACGTCATCAGATGACCCCGCGCAAAGGGACTCCTCAAGGGGAGACTCGCGATCCCGATCCACGGTAGCTGCCAGGACTAGGTGCCACGTCCTCAGATAAGCCCTCGCTCTCCCTCCTCCCAACTTGCCATGTCTCTGGAGAGATCGCCCGCTCCGAGGCCCCATTTCCACTTGTCAAGTCCGCCAGGAGGCGCTTTGGAGAAGCCCAGAGCCTTGCAGTGACGGTTGGCCGGCCCAAATCTCACGTCAGATCGCTCCACCGAGCACACCTCCCCCTTCCTCGCCCGGATCAGGAGGCGGGAGGCACAACCAGACGCTGTAAGCGGAGACCCTGGACCTGGCCTACCCGCCGACGAAGGGCAGGGCCGGTGGGAAGCACCCTGCGGGGAAGCATGGCGCGAGATCCCCTCTTCGCAACTTCTCGGAGGCCGCGCGATAAGCAGCGACGAACAGCGAGAAGCCTTCATAGAAGAGCTGGCGCACCGCCTTGCTCGCCGCGTGGCAGAACGGGGCCGGCGACTTCTTCGGACGCTTGAGACGGCTGACCGGGTCCTGCGCCAGGATCGCGGCCGCGCCGAGCGGCTGGACTCCGTTCCGCTTCCTGGCCGTGGCGGCGTTCTCCTCGATCTCCGTCGCGAGGTTGGCAACGCACTCCCGGTACGCCTCCGGAGAGAGATGCTTCCAACAGGGGAGGGGCGAGAAGGTCACGGTCTCGGGCGTGGCGTAGTGGAGGAGGTCGATCCTCTCGCCCTTGCGGCGGGCGAGGTACTGCTGGGTGCGGTCGAACCAAGTGCCGAGGAGAGGTTCGCCGTCCACGATCTGCCGGACGCAGTGAAGGCCCGGCCAATCGCGGAGGCGGGCCACCAGGTTTTCCTTGACGCCGTGCGCCAAAACGTACTGGAGCCTCCCGACCTGCGCCTCCTCCTCGTCGCTGATCGGGATCGCCTGATAGCGCCGTTCCCAGATCTTCCCCCTCCAGCCGGTGAGCCGGCTCACCTCCCGCGCCAGGTTCGAGTTGAAGTAGCCGACGAACCGCGCGAGTCGCTTCGCGTTCTCCACCCAGACGATCATGTGGTAGTGGTTGGACAACGGGACGAAGGCCACGAGGTCGACCGGATAGAGCCGCTGGGCCCTGCCGAGGATGCCGGCGGCGATGTCGTTGAGCTCCAGGCTGGGCCGGAGCAGTGGGCGTCCGTGCAGGGTCCGGCTGGTGACCTCGACCAGGGCGCCTCCGTCGGGGATGTAGCGAAGTTTTCGTCCCATATCCCCAATAAGACGTAAAATCGGGTCGGTTCTGACAAACCATTTGTTGCCAGTGGTTTACAGAGGCATTTCGCGGGACTCGGCGAAATTGGGCGCTGCTCCACAGGTGCCACGTCCTCAGACGACCCCCCGAGGCCCATCGCCCTTCGGAGCAAACCCATGGCTCGGCCGCGGGCCCGACGAGCTGGGACTAGGTGCCACGTCCTCAGATAACCCCTCGTTCTCTTTCCCTCCAGAGTGCCATGTCCCTGGAGAAAATCGCCGCTGTCGAGGGCCCTTTTCCACTTGTCAAGCTCTCCAGGAGCCGCCTTGAAGGGGCTCAAGCGCACTCCGGCGTGGTCAACTTACGAAATTGGTTCCCCGAAATCTCGCTTGACTGTCCCTC
>DASWQX010000697.1:0-4101 GCA_036403495.1 Thermoanaerobaculia bacterium | reverse complement strand
CCATGCGGAGACATTTCAATGAATTTCCGAGGGAAACCGCTCTCCGGATCGTGGAGGACAACGCCAATTGCATCGAGGGCAGCCTGGTCTCGGCGATCAACGATCGCGATACCTTCAGCAGGAAAGCGTTCTGGGACTATTACAATGCCCTGATCACCTTGACGGCCGAGCAGGGGAAGGGAAAGCCTCTTCGCCGCAAAGAGGCGCAGGCGGTCTATACCTCGTACAGCATGATCCTGCAGTTTTTCATCGACCACTTCTCCGGCTGTAGGATCAAGAAGTTTCCGACCAAGAAAGTGGGCCTTTACATGGAACGCCTTCATCTGGCCGGACTGGGTTTCTTTTGGGGGAAGGCCGTCGCGGAAGAAGTGCACGATCCGGAGCTGAAGAACCGAGGGTTTTCGTTTGAAGCCCGCTGAACGGCCTCGCCTTACAACTCCCTTCGGCTTCCACTCCACAGCTTCCGAAGTCGCTGAGGGCATCGACCTCTCAGGCAAGCGCATGATCGTCACCGGCGCGGCGTCGGGGATCGGGATCGAGACGGCGCGGGCCTTGGCCGTCGTCGGCGCGGAGGTGACGCTGGCGGTGCGGGACACCGAGGCCGGCGCGAGGGTGGCGGCCGAGATCGCCGCCGGTACCGGAAACCGGCAGCTTCACGTCGCCCGGCTCGACTTGGCGGACCGCTCTTCGATCGCCGCGTTCGTCGCGAAGTGGGAAGGGCCTCTCCACGTGCTGGTCAACAACGCGGGGGTCATGGCGCTGCCGGAGCAGCACACGGTCGAGGGGTGGGAGATGCAGTTTGCGATCAATCACCTTGGGCATTTCGCTCTGGCCCTGGGCCTTCACCACGCCCTGGCCGCCGCGGGGTCGGCGCGGATCGTGGCGGTCAGCTCCAGCGCCCATCTGCGGTCGCCGGTGATCTTCGACGACATCCACTTCGCGTTCCGTCCCTATGAGCCGATCCTGGCCTACGCGCAATCGAAGACCGCCAACGTGCTCTTCGCCGTTGGTGCCACGGCGCGCTGGGCGCGGGACGGCATCACGGCCAACGCGCTGATGCCGGGCGCGATCGCGACCAACCTCCAGCGGCACACCGGAGGGAGACCCCGGTTGAGCTGCGGAAGACACCGCAGGAGGGAGCCGCCACGTCCGTCCTGCGGCCACCTCTCCGCTGCTCGAAGGGCTCGGCGGCCGCTATTTCGTGGACTGCAACGAGGCCGTCGTGGCCAAGGACAGCAAGGGAGGCATGGACGGCGTCGCGCCGTTCGCCCTCGATGCGGCGAACGCCGAGCGGTTGTGGGAGGAGTCGGAGCGGATGCTCGGCTGAGCCGCAGAGGCTCCGGTTGGAAGATCAAACTCCGGTTAGAAGGAAATCAATGGCAGCGATGATTTCGGAGCGATACTGCTCGATCCGGGTGACCGGCGCGCCCAGTTCGCTCCTTGGAATTCCTGCCATTTGGGGTGTTAGCAGAACGAAAGGCTCTCCTTCGATCTCGAGAACGGGCGTCAACAACCCCAGAGCCTTCCCTTTCATCGAGGATACTGCCCTGAGAGGGATCACGACCCGTGTTTCGAGGTCACGGAACAGGTCGTTTTGAACATCGAGAAGGAAGGGAACCGAGGAATGAGTCTGGGGATTCTTGTTCCGGCAGACGGTAAACTGGGGCATCAAAAGCCTCGTAGACCATCGCTGAACGCGCCATTTTGCGTCACGAGCTCGTTGTAGGCCGCAATGGCTTCGCGGTTCTCCGCCAGCCAGGCCTTCCTGCGAGCTTCCAGCGAGCGGACATCTTCCAGGGTGGAAGAATCCCGGTCGTAGGGGAGGTGGCTGTCATCCGCGAGTTTATGGGCTTTCATCCGGCAAGTATATCTCCTTAGGACGAGGAGCGGGCTGCTCTGTAGTAGCATCTGCCGTCCGCTGGAGATGCTACCGGTGCCTTTCAAGCTTTCGAAAACCTTCTGGATCCTCCTCTTCGTCGTCGCTTTGGCCGGCTGCCGCGGCAAGGCGGGGCAGGAAGGTGCCTCTTCACCCCTGCGGGCGCCACGGCGGGTGTTCCTGATCACGGTGGATACCTTGCGGGCCGACCACATGAGCCTGTATGGGTACCCGCGCGCCACGACGCCCGATCTGCAGGCGCTGGCGGCGGCGGGGGTGACGTTCGACCATGCGGTCACGCAGTGGCCGAAGACGGGGAGCTCGTTCGCGGCGATGTTCACCGGGCTCTATCCGCACTCGACCGGGCTCACCCACAAGGCGGCGCTACGGATTCCGGCCCCTTATCTGACTCTGCCCGAGTTCTTCAAGGAGCAGGGGTATCAGACCTTCGGCGTGGTCTCGAACGCGGTGCTGGCGGCCAGCCTCGGCTGGGACACGGGCTTCGACGAGTTCAAGGAGACCTGGGGGGGCGGCGAGTTCCCGGACGATCCCAAGCTGTTCAGGCCGCTCGCCAGCGCGCCCAAGGTGAACGCGCTCGCCCTCCCCCTGCTGCGCAAGTACGCCAAGGCCGACCGCCTGTTCGCCTGGATCCACTACTCGGACCCGCACGCGCCCTACATCCTGCCGGAAGGCGAGAAGGATCCGTTCCTCGGCGACGCCGTCTTTCAGGGTCCCGGCGACCGGCCGATCCCGGCGCGCCTGGTGGCCCGCGGCTATACGCTCGAAGGGCACACCGACCTCAAGTTCTACGTGGCCCAGTACGACGCCAACGTCCTGGTGGCCGATCAGCACATCCGCAAGCTCCTCGACGAGATGCGCTCGCTCGGGCTGCTCGAGGATAGCCTGATCGTCTTCGCCGCCGATCACGGCGAGGAGCTGGGGGAGCACAACGCCTGGTTCGAGCACGGCTCGCTCCCCTACAACACCACGGCCCACGTGCCGCTGATGTTCGTGATGGACGGGCTGGCGAAGGGGAAGCGGATCGACCGGCCGGTGGAGCTGATCGACATCTATCCCACGCTGCGCGACGCGGTGGCGCCGGACCGCCAGATCCCCGGCCTCGAGGGGCACAGCCTCTGGCCGCTGCTCAGGACCGGCAAGGTCGACGCCGCGCAGGCCGCGACCTTCCGCGAGGCCTACTCGGAGGCGGGGCACCATCCGAACCTATACCACAGCGTGCAGGAGGGGGTCTGGAAGCTGGTCTTCAACTCGGGAGGCCCGAAGTCCCGCGCGGCCGGCTCGCCCACGGGCGGGTTCGAGCTCTACAACCTGGCCGACGATCCGGGGGAGATGAACAACCTCGCCGGCACCAGGACCGAGGAGGTCCGCCGCCTGCGGCGCGCGCTGGTCACCTGGATGCAGAAAGCCAAGGACAGCGGCGACGAGGACGAGGTGAACGGCGAGACGGAGCGGGCGCTGAAGGCGCTGGGGTATGTGCAGTAGGGGGGCTCAAAGAAGCAAAAGCCCCTCACCCCTGCCCCTCTCCCAGCCCTCCACCCACCCTGGCCTGGGAGAGGGGAAAGGACGGGAATTTTCGAGACTTTGCCTCTGTATTTCTCCCTCCTCTCCCCGGCAGGGGCGGGTGGAGGGCTGGGAGAGGAGGGCCGGGGAGGTGAGGGGCTCCGCCGTGGCGGTGATAAGGGGCCGCTACGGCTTCGACTGCCCGAAGTTCGCCGCCAGGATCGCGAGGTCGGAGCCGTCGATGGCCCCGTCGCCGTTGAAGTCGGCGGCGGCGCTGTAGGCGGGTTCGCCGCGCAGGGCTCCGAAGTGGAGGCCGAAGAGGATGAGGTCGGCGCCGTCGACGCGGCCGTCGGCGTTGACGTCGCCGGGAAGGCCGCCGCCTCCCGTCGAGCCCTGGATGGTGAAGCTGGCGATCTGGCGGTCGATCGTGTTGGGGGGCGTCGCGAGGTCGCGCGAGCGGAGACCGACCGTCACGGTGCCGCTCAGGGGCGCGGCGGGCGTGTAGGTGAGCGAGGCGTGCCGCGCCGAGCCCTGCGGGGTGGCCGCCACCGGCTGGCCGCCGACGAGCAGGAAGGTGTTGGCGAGGTCGATGCCGGCGCCGAAGTCCCAGACGTCCACCTGGATGCCGGTGGCCGGATTGATGTTGGCCGAGCCGGTGGCGGGGACGGTGACGCCGGGGACGGGAGAGACGGCGTCGATGCCGC
>DASWQX010000696.1:0-15024 GCA_036403495.1 Thermoanaerobaculia bacterium | reverse complement strand
CCGCTCTTCATGACCGAGAACAGCTCGAACGGCCACTCCGTCGTGCCGTTCGACACGGTGAGCGATCCCGAGGATCCACCGTCGACGAACCACCCGTTCGGCAAGGACGTCGAAGCCTTCGCCGCCTTCATGCGCTCCACCAAGGCCCCGCCGCGCTCCCCCGCCGTCGCGTCGGCCGGCGCCGACGACCCGATCACGGTCGGAGAAGCCGTCTTCGATCGGATCGGCTGTGTCACCTGCCACACCGACCGCATCACCACCGCAACCCAGGGAACCACCTTCAACGGCGGCTTCTTCACCGTCAACGGGGCGCTGGCCAGCCTGGACATTCATCCTTACGGCGACTTCATGCTGCACACAATCAAGACGGGAGACGGCATTCCGCAAGAGTCGGCCACGGCCGACCAGATCCGCACGGCGCCGCTCTGGGGCCTGCGCACCCGCACCCGCCTGATGCACGACGGCCTGTCGTTCACCATCACCGACGCCGTCGCCCGCCACAAGGGACAGGCGGCGGCCAGCGCTTCGAGCTTTGCCAGCCTGAATGCGTCCGATAGCTCCGCGATCATGGCCTTCCTGAATTCTCTGTAGAAAGGGAGAAAGTCGATGGCAAGACTGAAGAGGAGATTATCGCGGTTACCCTTCATCACTGTATTTTTGACCCTGCTCGTGGCCGTGCCGCTGGTCCTCGCCGCGGTGGACGCGCCCACCGGATTCGACAACGTCACCAACGGCTTCGAGAGCCAGACCAATTTCGATCTCGACCGCGCGCAGTTCGACACGGTCGAGCAGATCGCGGACGGGCTGGGGCCGGTCTACAACGCCCAGGCCTGCCGGGAATGCCATCAGAACCCGGTCTCGGCGTCGAGCGCCCAGTTCAACGAATTGCGGGCGGGGAAGCTCAACAGCGACGGCACGTTCGTCGATCATCCCGGCGGATCGCTGATCAGTGACCGCGCCATCGACGCGGCCATCCAGGAGCATGTTTTCGAAACCGATACCATCCGGACCTTCCGCACCTCGCTCAACCTCCTGGGCGATGGCTTCGTCGAGGCGACTCCCGACAGCGAATTCACCCGCATCCAGAGCGCCCAGCCGGCGGGGACGAAGGGAACGATCGTGATGGTGCCGGTCCTGGAAGCGAACAGCGCCACGACCCGGATCGCCCGCTTCGGCTGGAAGAACCAGCATGCCAGCCTGCTCTCCTTCGCGGCGGACGCCTACCTGAACGAGATCGGGATCACCAGCCCGCTCTTCCCGACCGAGAACAGCTCGAACGGCAACTCCGTGGCGGCGTTCGACACGGTTCCCGATCCCGAGGATGCGCCGACGGTGGCCCATCCGTTCGGCAAGGACGTCGAGGCCTTCACCCGCTTCATGCGCTCCACCAAGGCGCCACCGCGCGCCCCCGCGATCACCGACACGGAAACCCCGACAGCCGGAGAGGTCGTCTTCGACCGTATCGGCTGCGTGACCTGCCATACCGATTCGATCACCACCGCGCCGGCGGGGACCGTCTTCAACGGTGGCACCTTCACCGTCAACGCGGCCTTGGGGAGCAAAACCTACCATCCGTACGGCGACTTCATGCTGCACAACATCAAGACCGGGGACGGCATCGTGCAGGCGCAAGCCTCGGGAGCGTTGATCCGCACGGCGCCGCTCTGGGGGCTGCGCACCCGCACCCGCCTGATGCACGACGGCGAGTCGCTGACCATCGTCGACGCCATCAACCGGCACGCCGGCCAGGCCGCGTCGAGCGTCGCGAGCTTCAACGCCCTGAGCGCGGCGGACAACAGCTCGCTGTTCGTTTTCCTGAATTCGCTATAGCCCGATACGGGCGGCCCGGCGAGGGCCGCCCGGTTCTCAGGAGGATGCCGCGAAGGGCGCCGCGGTGCCCTTGTCGACCTCGGCCGGCAGGGCGACGTCGCCCTGCGACGAGCCGAGGTCGCGGCGGAGGGCCTCGAGCTGCTTGAGGTGCTCCTTCTGGGCGGTGACGACCCGCAGGAAGACGTTGGCGACCTCCTCGTCGACGTCGCGGATCATCTTCGGATAGAGGATGTCGTTCTCGTAGCGCTCCTCCGAGATGGCGTTGCCGATGTCGCTCTCGGAGCCGTGGATCTGCTCGGAGGCCACCAGCAGCTCGATGGCGAGGGCGTCCTTGGCGGCGGCCAGGCGCAGCCACCGTTGGGCGACGTTGGGCATGCCGTCCGCTCGCGCGCGGTCGGCATAGGCGCGGTAGCGCGCGGCGCTCGCGGCTTCGGCGGTAAAGCCGGTCTTCAGGTGCTCCTGGAAACGCGGGATCCTCGACACGGGGTTCTCTCCTCTTCTCCGGTTCGCGCTAAGATGCCCTGGCGCCAAGTCGGGTAAGGCTGCCCGCCAGGCTGATACCGATGACGTACAGCGGGGCAATTCTAGGGGAGTTGGAGTGGTTGTCCAACTTCGGGGACCTTCCGGCGGATTTCCGGCTCCCAAAAACTTTGCCGCCATCCTCCCGTAGTGCCTTTCGGGGACTCTGTTTCGCCCCCTGGCTGATCCCACGTGAAAGAACGCCTCCGCCGCTTCCTCAGCTTCGTCGCGATCCTCGCGGTGCTGATCGCCGTCGCCGCCGCGAAGATCCCCTACTTCAGCGGCCTGACCGCCTTCCTGCTCTGCGCGGGCGCGGTGGCGCTGCTGATCTGGGGGCTCATCCGGGCCTATCGCGCGTTCCTCTGGAAGGTGGGCCGGCGGCTCGCTTTCTCCTACTTCCTGCTCGGCGTGCTGCCGATCCCCCTGCTCCTGCTGCTGCTGGCGCTGCTCGCCTATCTGCTCTCCGGCTTCTTCCTCGGCCACCTCTACCGCGACGCCGTGCAGTCGATGCAGGGGGAGATCGCCGCGGCGGCCCAGGGGCGGCTCGCCGCATTCGCGGCCTCCGGAACGCCCCGCAAGCCGGAGGGCGGGGAGATCGTCTTCGGCTACTACCGCAACGGCCGCAAGCTGGCCGGCGATCCGCGGCTGCCCGCCGCCTGGCCCGCCTGGCTGGAGCTGCCCGGCCCTCTCGTCGTCCAGGGTGACAGCGTGAAGGCTGTCCCGCGCTTCGTCGCGATCCCCAGCGGCCGGCCCACCCTGGCCTCCGCCGCCTCGCGCGACGGCCGCGGCGTGGTGGCCTTCTATGCCGGCGACTTCGACGGCGAGCTCAGCCGGCGCGCCGAGGTGTGGACCGAGCTCTTCCGCTCGGACGATCCCGACCTCGACACCAAGGGGTTCGAGATCCGCGGCCGCAAGGTGCCGCTGCGCTACGTCCGCAAGGACCAGCAGGAGGCCGAGGCGGCGCGCTTCTTCAAGCGCCTCTCGCGCGGCCAGCGCTACTGGGACGCGCCGCTCGTCTGGTGGGGGGAGATCTCCGGCCCCCTCCTCGACCTCGCCACCGGCCGGCGGGCGTCCGGGTACGTGGCGGCCAACCTCAACGCCACCCCCAACACGGTGCTGCGCCACCTCTTCTCCAGCGCCGCCGAGATCGACGCCCTCGCCTGGCTCACCCTGCTGATCGTGGGCTTCCTGCTGTTCGACGTCTACGCCGCCGCCGCGCTGATGGCCGGGTTCATGATCTTCGGGCTGTCGCGGGCGGTGAACCGGCTCAGCCGCGGCACCGAGGCGGTGCGGCGCGGGGACTTCGGCGTCCGCATCCCGGTGCGGCGGCGCGACCAGGTGGGGGATCTCCAGCGCTCGTTCAACGAGATGGCCGGCAACCTGGAGACCCTGGTCGCCACCGCCGCCCAGAAGGAGTCCCTGGAGAAAGAGCTGGAGCTCGCCCGCAAGCTGCAGAACAGCCTGCTGCCGAGCGACCTGCCGGCGGGGGGCGGCATCGAGTTCGCCACCCTCTTCGAGCCCAGCGCGGCGATCGGCGGCGACTACTTCGACGTCCTGCGCCTCGCCGACGACGAGCTGGCGGTGATCATCGCCGACGTCTCCGGGCACGGCCTGTCGAGCGGCCTGCGGATGGCGATGCTCAAGGCGGCGCTGCTGATCCTGGTCGAGGAGACCCGTGAGCCGGAGGAGATCCTCGGCCGGCTGGACGCCGTGGTGCGCTCGAACCGCGAGCGGCGCTTCTTCGTCACCGCCACCCTCGGCCTGTTCAACCTGCGCACGGGAGTCCTGCGGCTGACCAACGCCGGCCACCCCCCCACCTATAGGGTGCGGGGCGCCGAGGTCGAGGAGATCCTCCTCCCCAGCTCGCCGCTCGGCGGCCTCGGCCACGCCTACGCCAAGGCGACGCTGCGGCTCGAGCCGGGGGACTCCGTGGTCTGGCTCTCTGACGGCCTGATCGAAGCCACCAATGCCGCCGACGAGCCCTTCGGCTACGACAGCGTCAAGCAGGTCCTGGCGGGCGCGGCGGGCGAGAGCGCGATGATGATCCGCGACCGCCTGCTGACCGCGGTCGAGCACCACACCGCGGGGCACCCGCTGGCGGACGACCGCACGCTGATGGTGATGCGGTGGGGGGGCGCCGTCACCCCGGCCTCACCGGGCTAGGTGTTGTGTTCCAAGGGACTTAGCGCCTCAGGCTCTGGGGCTTGGCGGAAGACAATCTCCGTGTAGACCTGTTACCGAGATTCGCGAACATCTTCTTGCTCTGACAAAGTGCTTTCGAGATCCTCGAATACAGCGGCCAGGAATACGGTGGTCTTTGTCCGTTCAGCCACTTCGAGCAATGCATGAATTGGCACCGGCAGCTCTGAAAGAGCTAGTGCGTATTGTCTATAACCACGCATGTTGGCTCTCACCTTTTCTTCTAACTCTGCCACGGCATCACCTTGGGTCTCGCTGGCTTTGACCAGATGCCAGATTCGATCTGTCTTCTCTGCTCCTCCCTCCTCCCGAAGCATGAATTTTGCGACTTCATATGCGGTGCCCTGCCTGAGCGCGGGCCGAGCTTTTCCGAGAAGCGAAGCCAGTTCCTCGGGCAATTCTTCCGTGGAAATGATGTAAAGTTCCAATTTTAGTTCCGCCTTTTCGTCGTTTCAGTTGATGTTGTCTCAGTCGAACGCTGACCTATCGCGTGGAACAGCCTGTTTTTGCGAATGCAATCCCGAAAAAGGAGTGCGCCTCGCGCGATACTTCCGACGGCATCGGCGAACTCGGATGCGGATCGGATAATGGGCGGGGAGGTATCTCGGGGAGCTACGGAGATCCTCGAACGCTTTCGCTTCAGCACGGCACCGGATGCAGGCCTGTCTCGTTTCTTGGCGGTGCTGTAGATTGCGCCTCCTGGAAGGCTCTTCAGCGATCTCGGCGTCTGGTCAACTCTCGCCAGAACCAGACGGATGACATTCTCTTTTGCCTTCTGCGACATCGGCCGCGGAGCTTTGCCTCCTTGATCCAGGTGCGCGATGGCATAATGTGCTGCGATTCTAGCCTGCCGTTTGATATTTCTGGCCGCAAGATTTAAAAGCACACCACGAACAGCGATCATTCCGTGGATCATGGCCTCCCTGAGGTTGTCGTAGGAGAACACTAGCAAGACCTCTTGAGCACAACCGAAGGGGAGAAGCCGGCATCCTCGACTTCCGGGAATGGGGGTTCAGACTCCGAAAATGCCGGATGCGCCAGGGTGAGCTCCCTGGCCAGCCGGCAGCACTCCTTGCAGCCGGTAAGGAGATGTCTGACGACACGCATGTTCCCCGCGCGATCGAAAGTGCCGTTCAGAAATCGGTTAAGGGCCTCGTAGTCCAGATGGTCTTCTTCCATGACCTGCCTCGGCTCCCCCGGGCGAAAAAGGGGCCGGCTCCAGGGGCCGGCCAATCGTGTCTACGGGTACTGCTGCCGCAGCCTTGAAGGCTGCTCCAGCATTGATCGACCGATTGGGACGGTGTCCAAAAGCCGGAGAGGCCCAACCCTGCCCAAAAGCCTCCCAGGGTTGTCCTGGGAGCACTCGAAGCACACACTTCCGCCGTAGGGAAGCCGAACCGGGCCATACAGACCCCGTGGCCCGGCTCCCAGAAGGGAGAAGCTATGCTTCAGTTCCTTACGGCCTTCGTGTCCCTGTTCAGTCTCTTCCTAAAGACCGGCGGCGGGGTCGATCCTGACGGTCTCCTGAGCGGTTCGGAGCCGCCTCACGTGGAGACCGGGGGTGGGGTCGATCCAAACGGCCGGACATAGGGCCAAACTTCCCCAGGGCCGGGTTGGGGCCCTCCTCCCAGGGTTGTCCTTGGAGCGCTCGAAGCACACACTTCGGCCGTAGGGGCCGCAGAGGGAGGCAATGAAGCCTCAATATCGGCACCCATGAAGGGAGAAGCTATGCTCAGAATCGCCTTCCTAGTCGTCTACTTTACGCACCTCATTTTCTCGGGCAACCTCCAGCCGAAAGCTGGAGGCGGTCTCGACCCGCTGGGTCACTCCACTCCCACTCCGCCACCTCCGGTAGAAAATGCCGGCGGCGGCCTCGATCCCTTGGGATGAATGCGCCCGGACGGGGGCCTACGGGTTCCCGTCTCTTCCTCCCGCAACAACTGTACAAGCGCTCGTCCAGGAGCTACACTTAATTGCGTGGCTAAGGTCTCAATTCCTGGAGGTGCTTAAATGCGGCACGTGTCGAAGTCTTCTCTGGGGAGGGTCCTGGGTGGGACCGCCGGAAAGCCTGAGACTGCTCTCGTCTCCGATCATGTCTTTGCGTGCGAGACATGTAGGAAGCTAGCCCGTGAAGTTGTGGCGGAGATTAGGGCGGAGATGCAGGCTCAGCGCCCGACTTCGCGCCCGGGGGGGCCTTTGAGGGTGCTGGCGGAGATATTTGGGTTAGAGCATGAGACCTCAATTGACCAAACTCTGGCACTCGCTGAGAGAGCGGCGATGCGTGATCACACGCTCAAGGCACAGAAGGAGCGAGCCGGAGTATCACGGGTTTGCAAGTCATGGCCGTTCGTCCGACTGCTGATTCAGGAGCTTAGGCACCAAGGTTCCTACGAGATCGCGGAGAATCTCGGCTCCTTGACGGCGGTCTGTATTCAAGGCATGGACCCTAGCCAGTACAGCGAGGAACTCCGGTGCGATCTAAGCAGTGAGATGTGGGCAGAGTTGGCGAATGCGAGGCGAAAGGCTGCCGAGTGGGATAGGGCGACAAAAGCAATTCAACGGGCTGATGACTTTCGAGAAAAGGGCACCGGAAACGTTTGGCTGCGAGCACACTGCCTGGAGGTGCGTGCTGCGATCTTTGCAGACCAGGGACAACTATCAGAGGCTCTGGGCCAGCTAGTTTCTTGTCGGGAGATCTACGAGGGAGTTGAGGACTGGCCGGGGGTTGCGAGGTCGCTGATCCAATCAGCGAATCACCTGTCGGAGCATGATCCCCTGCGAGCACTTGGGCTGACTAAACAGGCTCTGCCGCTGATTCCGAAAGCTGATCCCGGACTAGCGAATCTAGCCAATCTCCTAGTGGTGGAATGTTTGATAGAGCTGGACCAGATTCCCGAAGCGGCAGCCTTGTTCGGTCACTGCCTGGAACGGCATGAAACCGGGCGACTGAGAATACGGAGAGACTTCATCGGGGCGCGCCTGCTACATGCGGTTGGTTACTCGAAAGAGGCGGAGAGACTTCATGCAGACGTGGTTACCGCTGACCTGGGGGCTGGTCTATATAAGGATGCATTTTTAGATCTGCTGTTCCTGTTCAATCTGCACATAAAGGAAGGCGATCTCGATAAGGCGGAGTCCGTATGTCGGCGAGCCTTGGGAGAGGCCGAACTCGCTGCATTCTCCCACGAGCAAATCAGGGGCGTTTGGCAGTCTCTAAGGGAGAGAGTTCAATTTAAGGCCATTGAGCAGGACGTCATCAGGAAGGTTAGAGCCTACATGGCCGTCCATTGGCGGCATCCGGCCCATCAGTCACCTGCCTTTGTCCGGTAAGCGGGAAACGAGGGCTTTGGCAGCGCTTCCCGGCCGGCTGCCCTGGCTTCCCGAGCCAGAGTCCTGGCTTTTGACGAAGTCCATCACTTCCGGCTTGCCGTGGGTGGAACTGGCTTTCGCGGCGCTTCGACGGCCACCGACCCGGGCAAACGAACGACGAGCTCGCTGCCGCGCCCGAGCCCCTCGCTCCGTGCCTGCACGGAGCCTCCATGCTGTTCGACGAGGTTGCGGACGATCGTGAGCCCGAGCCCCAATCCTCCCTGCGGGCGGTCGATCCCCTGGCGCTCCTGAACGAAGAGGTCGAAGATGCGTGGGAGCATCTCAGGCGCGATCCCCAGCCCCGTGTCGCGCACGCGCAGCACCACCTCGCCGTCGACGAGCTCCGCGCGAATCGTGATGTGCCCCCCCGGCGGCGTGTACTTGGCGGCATTCATCAGGAGGTTCGAGATCACCTGGCTGAGACGCATCGGATCGCCTTTCACGCACAGGCCACGCCCCGGCATCTCCACGGTCAGCGTATGGGCACGCTGTTCGATGAGCGGACCTGCCATCTCGACGGCCTTCGTCACGACCGCCGCCATCTCCACCACCTCGGTCCTGAGCTCGACCTTGCCGCGGGAGATCCGGGAGACGTCGAGCAGATCGTCGACCAGCCGGGTGAGATGGTTGACCTGGCGCTCGATGACGGCGCGCGCCCACTCGGACTTCTCGGGGCCTTGCAGCTTCATCAATTGCAGCGCGGTCAGAATTGGCGAGAGCGGGTTGCGCAGCTCGTGACCCAGCATCGCGAGGAATTCGTCCTTCGCGCGGTTGGCGCTCTCCGCGGCCTCGCGCAGGCCGTCGACCTGCTCGCGCGCCTGCTGGGCCAGGATGAGATTGCGGACGCGGACCAGGAGGTCCTTTTCGGAGAACGGCTTGACGATGAAGTCCTGGGCGCCGTCGTCCAGCAGCTTGACCATCAGCTCTTCGTCCGCCTTCGCCGACAGCAGCAGGACCGGCGTCAGGCGCAGGTCCGGCTGCTCGCGCATCCCGGCGATCATCTCCACGCCGCTCACGTTCGGCATCATGATGTCGGACACCACCAGCGCGGGCCGGAACCACAGCGCCTTTTCGAGCCCCTCGCGGCCGTCGAAGGCCGAGATCACCTCGTAACGGCCGGACAGGGACTGGGTGACGAACCGGTTCATGTCGGCGTTGTCCTCGACGACGAGGATGCGCGGCTTTCCCATCGGTCCCGAGTCCGCCCCCGAACCCTCCCCGGCCGGGCGGGCCGGGACGCTGGGCCGCAGCTCTTCGATGAGCCCGTCGAGCGCGACGCGGTCGAGATGGGCCTCCGGCGCGGCCGTCGTTCGCGGTCCGTCTGACGCGACAGGGTGCAGCGGCACTGTGACCTGGAACCGGGCGCCGCCCAGGTCCGAATCGAGCACCTCGATGCGCCCCTTGTGCATCTCGACGAATTCCTTGGCGATGGCGAGGCCGAGGCCGGTGCCCCCCGCCTTGCGATTGACGCCGCCGTCGCCCTGCCGGAAGCGCTCGAAGATCGCCGTCCGCAGCTCCGGCCTGACGCCGGGGCCGGAGTCCTCGACGGCGATCGTCACCTCGTGAGACGAGCAGCCGACCGCGCAGCGGACGCGGCCTCCATCCGGGACGAATTTGAACGCGTTCGCTAGGAGGTTCATCAGGACGCGCTGCAGCTTGTCCGGATCGGCCGCCGTCAGGCAGGGCTCATCCGCCTCCACCGCGTAGCCGATCCCGCGTTCCGCGGCCAGGACGCCGAAATGCGAGGCGAGGAAGCGCACCAGCGCGGCGACGTCCGTGTCCTGCAGCTCGATCTTCAGCTTGCCGGCTTCGAGCTTCGACATGTCGAGCAGGTCGTTGACGTGCTTGAGCAGCATCCGCCCATTGCGCGCCACGACCTGAGCGGCCTCGCGCCGCTGCGCGAGGTCCATCGTCCCGTCGTCGTCGATCAGGCGTTGCGCGGGACCGAGGATCAGGGCGAGTGGCGTGCGCAGCTCGTGGCTGACGTTGGCGAAGAACTGCGTCTTGATCTCGTCGAGCTCGCGGATGCGCTCGAGCAGGCCCTGCAGCTCGATGCTCTTCTGGGCGATCTCGCGCTCGTGCGCCTTCTTCTGGGTGATGTCGCGCCCCTCGGCACAGATGAACACGACTTTACCTTCATCATCCAGGACCGGCATCAGCGAGGCGTCGATGACGATCGTCTCCTTGCCGCCGGCGCGCCCGTAGATCTCCGTATCCCAGCGAACGAACTCGCCCTGTGACGCGCGCGCGATCGACTCTCTGAGAGTCTGATTGATCTCCTCCGAAACCTGCCACCAGAAGGTCGTCCAGAACGGCCTTCCCTCGACGTCGGAGAGCTTGATCCCCACACCGTCGAGCGCGACCTTGTTGATTTCGAGCACCGTGCCCTCGGCATCGAGAAGTCCGACGAACTGAACCATGGAGTCGAACGTGACCCGCGCCAGCTTCTGGCGGCGGAGATGAGGGGGGTCGGTGGAGAGGATCTCGGTCCCCCGCACGACAATCGGGTCATTGGGGGCGCCGTTGGGATCGTCAGACATGCATCAAACCCATCCCTGAATCTGATAACCGGTAGGCGATCCTATCGCACCGTCTCGATCCTGAGGGATTCAGGTGCGGTCGTTCGTTATAGGATCGTCAAACCTTTACCCAGGAGGTCACAGACCATGCGGAAGCTCATGCTAATGACGTTGATCGTGGCCGGCGCCCTGACCGGCCTCTTCTCCCCGGCTCCGGCCAAGGCGACCGGCGGCGCCTGCGTCACTTACTGCACCACCCCGAACGCCTGCGGTTACGTGTGCTGCTTCGAGGAGTGCTGCAACGGCCACTGCATCGACCTCGACTGCGCTCCGCCGCCGCCCTGCGGTGGAGACAACTAAAGGCCGGCGATCTTGGCCGTCAGGCCCAGCGTGCCGAAGATGCGGCGGACGTACTCGCGGGTCTCGCGGTAGGGGGGGACGCCGTTGTAGCGCCAGACGGCGTTCTCGCCCGCGTTGTAGGCGGCGAGGACCTTGGAGAGGTCGTTGGGGAACTGCTCGACCAGCCAGCTCAGGTAGGTGATGCCGGCCTCCAGGTTCTGCCTGGGGTCGAGCAGCTTCTCCTTGTGGACCCCGAAGCGCTCGGCGGTCGCCGGCATGAGCTGCATCAGGCCGCGGGCGCCCTTGTTGGAGACCGCCCGCACGTTGCCGGACGACTCGGCGCGGATCAGGGCGGCCACCACCTGCGGGTTGATCGAGTGGCGCTTGGCCGCCTCGAAAATCATCGTGCCGTAGGGGCCCTCCGGCACCTTGGCCTGCTTCTCCTCGAAGCGGAGCGGGATCGCCGCCACGAGCACCGCCTCGGCCGCCGCGACCTTGGCGACCGCCGGCGGATCGGGCTCCGGCGTGTACTCGTCGTCGAGCACCCGGTCGACGCGCTCGATCGCCATCGTCATCCGGCCACCGGAGGGGAACGTCAGATGTGCCTGGTCCCCCTCGGCCTCGAAAGCCGCCACCTTCATCACGCTGCCGTCGACCAGGATCACCAGGTTGGCGCGCGCCGGAACGGCCGCGAATCCAAGCAGGAGAACGCCGAAGGCGAGGAGCCAGGGGGACGGGAAGGGCCGGGAGCTGTGCTTCATCAGGGCGAGGATCTCCACTCCGGTCGTCAACTTGGGTCCACCTATTGTACGGAACAGCGGGCGAAAACGCCTAGGCCCTTCCGGTGAAGATTGCTCGGACTAGCGTAAACAGCGGTGGGAGCTCAGGAATTCCGCGGCCGTCCCAGCGGGTAGAGGCTTAGCGCGGATGTCCGATCCCATGAGCCGCGAGGCCCACCGCGGCCCCCAGCGCGACGAGCAGGGGTTCCGGCAACTTCTTCCAAAGGGAGACGGTGAGGAGGCTCAGTACGGCGATCGCTACCGTCACCCAGTCGGTGACCGCCGACTTCGCGACCAGCCAGGTGGTGCCGACGAGGACGCCGACGACGGTCACCGTGATGCCTCGGATGAAGCCGCGCAGCCGCCGGTTGCCGCCATAGCGCAGGAGAAGCGGAGTGGCGAGGACGGTGAGGAGCACCGCGGGCGCGAACATCCCGAGGGTCGCGGCGGTGGCGCCGGGAAGGCCGTTGAGCAGGAATCCGACGAAGGTCGCCGTGATCACGACCGGTCCCGGCGAAATCATGCCGATGGCCACGGAGTCGAGAAACTGCCGGTTGTCGAGCCAGTGGTACTGGTCGACGATGTAGGTCTTCAAGAACGGAACGATGACCAAGCCGCTGCCGAACACCAGGAGACCGGTCTTGAAGAAGAAGAAAAAGATCTTGCCGGTCAGGGCGGAGAACGAAGCCGTGACGGCGGCGAAGGCCGGGAGCCTGGCTTCCGGCGAGATCCCCACGGGGGCTCGCGCCGGCTCGGGCGCGACCGGAGCCGGCAGCACGGGAGGGCTCGCGGCGGGAGCGAAGACGACGGCGCCCAGGGCTCCCGCCACCAGGAAGAGAGCGGTCAGCTCCCTCTCTACGACGACGGTGATCCCGCAGGCGGCGACGAAGAAGACCCAGGCCAGCGGATCGCGGCGCAGCGTCTTCATCCCCAGGTTCCAGCACGCCTTGAAGATCAGCGCCACCACCACCGGGCCGACGCCGTAGAACAGCGCCTGGATCTGCCAGTTGTTGGCGAGGCGGGTGTAGAGCCAAGCGGCCGCCACGACCAGGAGAAAAGGCGGCAGCGCGAAGCTGGCGGCCACGGCCAGACCGCCCGCGATGCCGTGCCGGATGTACCCGCAGTAGACCCCGAGCTGGTAGGCCAGCGGGCCCGGGCAGGCGGCCGCGATCGCCAGCCCGTCGTCATACTCACCCTCGGTCAGCCAGCCCCGCTCTTCCGCCAAGTCCCGCCGCATGGCGTTGGCCAGTGCGACGGGACCTCCGAAGCCGAGCGCTCCAAGACGGAGGAAATAGGCGGACATCGCCCCGAGCGAGGGATGAGGCCGCTCCGCGATGGCCTTCTCCACGGGCACTCCCATTTCTATTTGGTGTGGACCTTGGCCAGTGCCGCTTTGAGAGCGCCCGCGATCTTTTCGGGCGTGCCGACCCCCCAGAAGTGCATGAAAAAGAGGCGGGGCGTCTCGTCCAGCATGTGCGAGTGGAGGGCCGTCACGGCGATGCCGTGGGCGAGCAACTCGCGGATGACGGGATTGACCTCGGAGGCGAGGAGCACGAAGTCGCCGGTGGTCGCGACGCGGTCTCCGACCCGTTCGAAGTTGAGCGAGTTCGCCATTCCCATCGAGGCCGGGACCTCCATGCCCTTCTCCTCGATTTGCTCCGCCCGTGGCACGCCGACCTGCAGGACGGTACCCGCCAGTGTGCCGGGCCTGCCGAGCACCTCCTGCACGGTCTTGAAGGCCTGCTCATCGGCGGGAGAGGGCTTGACCGGCGCCGCCGGCGGGGCCAGCGGTGTCTTGGTGTGACCGAGGGCGCTCTTCAGCGTCCTGGCCAGGGCGGCGGCATCGCCGTGCCCCGAAAAATGCAGGTAGATGACGTGGGGCGACTCGTTCACGAGGTGGTTGTGAATGGCGGAGATCTCGATCCCCCCGGCCTCCAGCGCGGTGACGACCGGTGTGAGCTCCGACTCGAGGAGGACGAGGTCACCCATGGCCATCGTCTGACTGCCCTCCTTGAGGAAGGCGCCCCAGGAGCCGAGCGCCAGGGCCGGCTGGACGACGACATCGCCGATCTGGACATGCAGGTCCCGCCGCGGCCAGCCGAAGCGGTGGACGCCGCCGGCGAGGTCCTTGCCCGCAGTGCCGAACACGCCGTCGACGGCCTTCCAGGAAGAGTCGGCAGCCTCCTGGGCGCTGAGGGAGAGCGCCGTCAGGGACGCGAGGGCAAGAGCGAGAGAAACGGTTCTGAGCTTCATTTTCACTTCCTCCACGACTAAGTGTCCGGGGTGTGCTTGCCTCGCCGCCTGGTGCCGGTGGCGCGCTGCGGCAAGCGCTGGCGGAAGGACTCATAGAGGTCGTCGAACAGGGCGAAACCGCGGTCGAGGCGGTCCAGGTCCTCAGGGTGGGCCAGCGTCAGGCCCTGGACGAGCTGCAGGATGCCGGGCGTATCGGCGCGGCCGAACTTCGCATCTTTCAGATCGATGTCGTGGACGATCTCCGCGATCTGGGAGACCGCAGGATCGCGCAGGCCGAGACGCGCGACCAGGGTCTCGAACGTGCAACGATCCCCCTCATGGGTGAACTCGCCCCGGACGGTGTCGAACCGCACCTCGCCCGTTGCCGCCTCGGGGCTCTGCGAATCGGCGAAGCGGAAGCGCGCCGTGGGGTCGATGAAACGACGGACGAGCCAGGCCGAAGCGATGCGGTCGACGTGGACTCCCTTGCGGGTCACCCAGGTCAGGCCCGCGAGTTCCTCGAAGCGCTGGCGGCCGCCCACTCCGCTCCCAGTCATCGCTTGCGCCGACGCACCTCCGTGCAGCCGGGCTTCGACCTTCCGCAGCAAGGCCTCGGCGGCCGTCCGCTCGGGAACGGCGAAGAAATCGACGGCGCTCACCTCGCCGAGCCGCTTCTTGAGGCGGCTCGCACGCGAGGAGAGATCCCCCTCGGCGGGAACGCCGGCGCCGCTGCGGCGCGTCTGCCGCAGCAACTCGCGGGCCTGTGCCGAGAATTCCTCGTAGTCGGCAGCGCGCTCGCGCCGAAAACGCTCCTCGATCTCCTCGTCAGAAGGCCGGCCCAGGAACTCGGCCGTGCAGAGGAACGCCTCGCCGCCGCCGGCCACAGCCTCCTCGGCGATCCACTGAAAATCCTCGGCGTTGCTCTCCGAATGCGGCAAGATGTAGACCGAGTTCTTGAGCGCCACCGCCCCCACCCGTGCCAGGCGCTGCCGGATGCGCGCCCGCAGGTAGAGCGGCTTCGGCGGCAGTTGGTGGATCAGCAAGCACCACCGCCGCAAGCTCAGCAGCCTCCCTCTTCCTCGCTGCGCCGGCGTAGGTGGGCATAGAGCGAGTCGTATAGGAAGGCCGCGCGCTCGACAATCTCGGCGTCGTCGCCAGCGACCTCGGTAAATCCCCGGCTGATCGCCCAAAGCCCCGCGGACTCGGGCGTCGTCCCGATCTCGGCGGGAAAGTCGGCG
>DASWQX010000695.1:0-7943 GCA_036403495.1 Thermoanaerobaculia bacterium | reverse complement strand
GCGAAGCGCTGCCAGGGGTCTTCCGCGTAGAGCCGCACCTCGACGGCGTGGCCGCGCGGCTGGACGCCGTCGAATTCGGGACCGAGCGGCTCTCCTTCGGCCACCCGGATCTGGGCCTCCACGAGGTCGATGCCGGTGACCAGCGCGGTGACCGGGTGCTCCACCTGGAGGCGGGTGTTCATCTCCAGGAAGAAGAAGTTGCCGTCGCGGTCGAGCAGGAACTCGCAGGTGCCGGCGTTGCTGTAGCCCACCGCCGAGGCGGCCTTCACCGCGGCCTCGCCCATGCGGCGGCGCAGCTCAGGGCCGACCACCGAAGAGGGCGCTTCCTCCACCACCTTCTGATGGCGGCGCTGGAGGGAGCACTCGCGCTCGCCGAGCGAGACCACCCGGCCATGGAGATCGCCCATCACCTGGATCTCCACGTGACGGGGGTTCACGATGTACTTCTCCAGGTAGACCGAGTCGTCGCCGAAGCTCGCGGCGGCCTCCGAGCGGGCGGCGCGATAGGAGCTCGCGAGCTCGGAGGCGTCGGGGATCATCCGCATCCCCTTGCCGCCGCCGCCGGCCGCGGCCTTGAGCATCACCGGGTAGCCGATCGTCTCCGCGGCGGCCGCAGCGGCTTCGAGGTCGGGGAGCGGATCCTTGCCCCCCGGCACCACGGGAACGCCCGCCGCCATCATCAGCCGCCGGCTCTCGACCTTCGAGCCCATGGCGTCGATCGCCTCGGGGGACGGACCGATGAAGGTGATGCCGGCGTCCCGGCAGAGGCGGGCGAAGCCGGCGCGCTCGGAGAGGAAGCCATAGCCCGGATGGATGGCATCAGCGCCGATGCGCACCGCCAGCTCGACGATCGCCTCGCCGCGCAGGTAGCTCTCGCGGGACGGCGCCGGGCCGATCGGATAGGCCTCGTCGGCCAGCAGAACCGGGAGCCCGAGGCGGTCGGGCTCCGAGTAGATGACGGCGCCGCGGATGCCCATCTCGCGCAGCCCGCGCAGGATGCGTACCGCGATCTCGCCGCGGTTGGCGATCAGGACCTTCCGGATGCGCTTGCGAGGAACGGTGTCGGCCATGAGAGGGGCGGTATCTTAGCAGGGCGGGCTGCCGGATCGCCCCAGCCGCTATGTCATGCCAAATTGGCGCCAAACAATGTCTTTTCCGAAAAAACATTGTTTGGCGGCTTCAAACATTGTTTGCGAGTCCCAAACATTGTTTTTTCGGTCCAAACAATGTTTGAAGCCGGGAAACAATGTTTGAGGACCTCAAACATTGTTTGAAGGCGCCGAACATTGTTTGAAGGCGTGAGGCCACGATCGCCAGAATAGGCATCCCTGAAAAGCAAAAAGCCGGTCCGGAGACCGACTTTCGCCGAAGGCATCTGACCTTCCACCTCCAGGTTCCCTGGATTGGCGACATTCTACCAGGAAGACGCGAATGCGTCTACCCCGTTCGCCGTCCCCACCACCCCAATCCCGGCACCAGCAGGAGCCCCAGCAGCGCCGCCGCCGCCGAGCGGTGCAGCGGCCGGCGATCCACGAACAGGCGCACCCGGTGCGGCCCGGCGGGGATCGGGACGCCGATCCGGTAGGCGTTGGCGGTGCGGACCTCGGCGGGTTGGCCGTCGATCGTGGCCGTGAAGAGGAGGTTGGAGCGCTGGACCACCAGGAGCGCGCCGCCCGGGCCGGCGTCGGCCGCGATGTCATAGCTCTCGGGGCCGCGGTGGAGGATGCGCGCGGTGCCGCCGCCGGTCGTCTGCAAGGATGGAGGGTCGCCGAAGATCACGGCGTCCGAGCGGGGATCGAAATCCGGTGCCTTCAGCCGCCGGTAGTTGGCGGGGACGTCCTTCTCGCGGAAGACCCGACGGGCGAGGAAGGCCTCGGGAGCGCGGTCGGTGACCTCGAAGACGAGCAACTCGTGGCCGAA
Source organism: Thermoanaerobaculia bacterium (assembly GCA_036403495.1). Lineage (GTDB taxonomy): Bacteria > Acidobacteriota > Thermoanaerobaculia > Multivoradales > UBA5704 > DATARR01. Next base: position 6,023 of record DASWQX010000695.1, on the reverse strand, counting down.
GCTGGGGATGCGCGTCAGGAGACGCGCGTGCGGTGGCAGCGGATCGAGCGGATGATTGATCAGCAGCCGGCCCACTCCCCAGGCGGCGAGCATCTTCAGGCGCTCCGGGTCTTTGGCGTTCTGGACCTCCGTCTGCGCCCGGCGGGCAAGGTAGGTGTCCAGCCCCTCCGGCGAGCTGTTCAGCTCGTAGCGCAAACCCCAGACCGGGCCGCTGAAAGGGTAGAGCTCGTAGAACGAGCGGCGCTCCAGCCAGCGGGTGTGCGCCTCGGGGAAAACGCCCTGGCGGAGGGTGGAGGGTCCAAAGAGATAGTTGTAATCCGGATCGACCACCAGCAGGTCGGCCGGCACCCAGGCGAGCGCCGGCGGCGGCACCAGGTAGGGCTCGACGGCGTCCATCGGGTAGAGCGGCCGCAACAGCCAGAGCTGGGAGGCGGCGTGGACCGCGATCAGCAGCGCGGCACCGGCCGTCCAGGAGCGGCGGGAGATCCGCAGGGCGATCGCGAGCGCGGCGAGCACGGCGAGCGAGATCAGGCAGAGCCCGGCCCAGCGCAGCCGTTCGTTGGCGACGAAGGGCGCCGGCCGCGGGATGAAGAGGTCGAGCCACGCCTCCGCCGGATGGGGCGCGAACGAGAGGAAGATCCAGAGCCCGGCGAACGCCACGGCGAGGAGGAGGAGGGTCCAGCGGAAGATCCGGCGCCCTTCTCCCGTTTGGAGCCGCTCGAATCCCAGGCCGCAGAGGAGCGCGGCGCCGATCGCGACCGGCAGCCAGAACTTGATCGGATAGCGGAGCGACCGCGCGTGGACGAAGAGCCATTCGGCCATCGGATTGAACCGTCCGAGCGAGAGGAAGACTCCGAAGGCGATCCCCCCCCAGGCCCAGGCCGCCATCCGAGTACGAGGGCGACCGGAGGCGGCGATCAGCGCGAGGACGAGGAGCCCGGGATAGAGCGAGAGGTAGTAAGGGGGGACGCCGGTGAAGAACTGGTTCCCCCAGAAAGCGCCCTTGTCGATCACGTCCGGCCGGCCAAACAGGAAGGGCAGCAGCCACTCGGCGGCCTGGCGCGGATCGAAGCTGGAGATGGTGACCGACTGCGGGGTGTAGCCCACGTAGCCGCGGAGCGACACCGGGTAGATCCGCAGCAGCTCGACGATCTGCGGTAGGGCGACAGCCGAGCCGCAGAGGATCGCCGCGGCGGCGAGGGCGAGCGCGGTCCACCCCGTACCAGCCGGACGCCGCCGCCAAACGAGGGCCCCGGCGGCGGCCGTGAGCAGCAGGGCGAGCGCCGCCGTCTGCGGATCGCCGCCGAGGATCAGCAGCGTCCAGAACAGGGCGAGGGCGGGCGCCAGCAGAGCGCGCCGCTCCGGAAGGCGGACGAAGTCGAGGCCGGCGGCGATCAGGGCCGGCGCCAGGCTCACTCCGGCGATCAGGTTGTAGAAGTTGAGATGGGAGAGGAAGTAGCCCGACACCGTCCAGCAGACCGCCGCCGCCCAGGACGCCTGCCGTCCCAGTCCCCAGGCGCGGGCCAGCCAGTAGAAGGCGAACGGCGCGACGAGCAGGTGGATCCAGAAATGGGCGTTGAAGGCCCAGAAGATCGAGCCGAGGAAGACCAGCAGGTTGTCCGGATAGAACGGCGCCGCGTTGAGGTTGCCGGCCAGCGGCTGGCCGCCGGCGCGGGCGGGATCGAGGAGCGGGAAAACCCGGTGCCGCATCGCCACCGCCTGCGACCACTTCATCGGGAAGTGCGAGTTGAGGACGTCGCGCAGGATGAGCGTCTCCGTCCCCCGCATCAGCGGCAGCATGGCGATGGCGAGCAGGACCACCAGCGGTCCGGCGAAGAGGAGCGCGGTGCGCCAGGGTCCGCGCTCCGCGACGGGAGTCTCTTCAGGCATGGGCGGTGAAGACTACCAAAGGCGCATCATCGGGAACGCCAGGATCAGGGCGCTCAGGAACGCCAGGACCGCGATCCCTCCCGCCGCGGCCTCCGGTCCCGCGCCGACCTCGATCCAGACGCGGTGATTCCCCGGCGGCACCTCGACGCCGAGGAGGTTGAGATTGACCGGCAGGGTCGGCAGCGGGCGACCCCCCGCGGTCGCCTGGAAGAGCGGTTGAAAGGCGCGGCGGAGCACCAGCAGGCCGCCGTCGCCCCAGACGTCGACCTCGATGCGGTCCGGGCTCTCCTCGCCCATCGTGATCCGGGCACCCGGATGATGGTCGACCGGCCGCGCGGCGATCACGTCGGACACCGGATCGGGCGCGCGGCTGACATAGGCGAAGGCATCGCCGGCGTTCCGGGCCGGCGTGACCGAGCGGGGCCACCAGGCGGAGGGCGCTGGAGAGCTCACGGCATAGAGGCGTGCCCTTCCCCCGAACCGCCCGCCGATGGCCACCAGTTGGAGGCGCGAGGTGCCAGGCTCTTCGCTCAGCACGGCCGCGCGCACTCCCAGCGTCCGCAGCCAGTTGGCGCGCGCGTCGGCGTCGAGCGCGGGGAGGTGGAGCAGCACCGAGGCGGAGAGCGGCGAGTAGAGGCCGTCGAGGTCCTTGGCCAGCGGATAGCTGAGGCCCGCGGCCACTCCCGGCGCCGGCCCGAGGTCCCAGGCGTTGATGCGCACCAGCGTCAGATAGGACGGATCGGAGAGCGGGCCCGAGGGACCGCCGGGGACCACCTGCGCCTTGGGCCCGATCTGCGCCAGCCAGGGGGAGGGGGCGAAGGCGGCGATCGGAGCCGTCATCACCAGGCCGCCGAGCGGCAACAGGGCGAGGAGCTGCGCCGCGGCCAGGCCGGTGGCGCTGCGGCGGCGGGCGGCCAGGGCGGCGATCCCCAGGAAGGCCGCGGCAAGGACGAGCGCGACGATCCACGCTCCCACACGGTTCCGCGCCGCGTCGGCGGCGAGACTCGGATCGACGTGACCGGCGGCCAGCCAGCCGGCGAAGCGCGAGCCGGTCAGGAAGACGCCCACCGCGGCGGCCAGCGCGAGACCTGCCCCCACTGCCGCTCCCTTCCAAGCCCTGGCCGTCGCCAGCACCCCTTCGAGCCCCCAGCCGGCCAGCAGGGAGGCGGCGAGCGCGAACCAGAAGAGGAGCTTCTCGGGGTAGCGCATCAGACCGTGGGAGATCGCCACCAGGGCGTCGCCGCCGAGCGCGCCGGCCCAGGCGAGGACGATCCCGGCGAGACCGAGCGCCGCCCAACCTTTCGATTGCCTCGATCGCCGCGCCCCGGCCAGGGCGAGCCAGAGGCCGACGATCCCGAGGTGCAGGGTCAGGATGTAGGGGAGCCCCGGCTGATCGTCCCACGGCCAGTACCCCCCTTTGCCGAGGTCCCAGGGGTGGCCGAAGGGGAAGGGGACGAGCAGCTCCAGCAGCCGCGCCAACCCCAGGTGGAAGCGGCCGGCCCCGATGCCCGCGGCGCCGAGGGCTCCGCGCGAGGTGAAGCCGAGGATGCGGGCGGTCGCCACGAGCTGCGGCAGGGCGATCAGCAGACCGGTGAGGCCGATCCCCAGGGAGGTCAGGACGCCGCGCCGCGGACCGTGGCGCTGGATCGCCACCAGCAGCAGCGGCACGATGCCGAGCGCGGCCGTCACCGGCTCGCCGGCCAGCAGGGCAAGGCCGCAGGCGAGGCCGCCGAAGGCGATCCCTTTGCGGCCGCCGCGGACCGCTCCGAGCAGGACGAGCGGCCACCAGGCGGAGACGGCGAGCAAGTTGTAGAAGGTCAGGCCGCTCAGGATCCACCCCGAGCCGGCGTAGGTGAGGCCGGCGACCAGCGCCGCAGGCCTCCCCTGGCCGAGGGCGCGGGCGAGGCCGGCCATGCCGAGCGCCGCCAGCAGCCAGTGGAGGGCGTAGTGGAGGTTGAAGGCGTTCCAGAAGGGGAGCACCAGGTAGAGGAGGTTCCCGGGGTAGAACGGCAGCGCGTTGGGATCGCCGCGGAACGGCTGGCCGAGCCCCCAGGTCGGATTGAAGGCCGGGATGCGCCCCTGGTGGAGCTGGGCGGCGCCGAACGCCTTCAGCGGCAGGTGGGTGGTGAAGACGTCGCGGAAGTAGAGCGTCCGCTGCCCCAGCGCGAGAGGGACGGTCGCCCAGAGCCAGAGCGCGAGCGCCGCCAGGGCCACGAGAGCGAGGCCGCGATGGGTACCGGTATCGTTTTGCGTGTCGTCCAACGTCTCTCCCGCCTCTCCCCGCTCTCCCTAAATAGTAGGATAGGCCGGTGATTCGACCCTTCCTGCAATCCCTGCGGCCCGCGCAATGGGCCAAGAACGTCTTCGTCCTCGCGCCGCTGGTCTTCGGCGGGATGCTGCTCAGGCCGGAGGTCGACCTGCTGGCGCTGCTGGCCCTGATCGCCTTTTGCTGCGCGTCGAGCGCCGTCTACCTGATCAACGACATCCGGGACCGCGAGGAGGACCGCCGGCATCCCCTGAAGCGCCTGCGGCCGCTCGCCGCCGGCACGCTCAGTGTGCCGGCCGCCGTCCTCGGCGTCGTCGGCCTCCTGGCGGTGGTGGCCGGCCTCTCGGTCCGCCTCGGTCCCCGCTTCGCGCTGGTCCTCGGCGCCTATGTGATCCTCAACGTGCTCTACACCCTCTGGTTCAAGCACATGGTGATCCTCGACGTCATGTGGATCGGCATCAGCTTCGTGCTCCGCGTCGAGGCGGGAGCGCAGGCGACGGGGATCCAGGTGTCGAGCTGGCTCTTCCTCTGCACCACCTTCCTCGCCCTCTTCCTCGCCTTCTCCAAGCGCCGGCATGAGATCACCCTACTGGCCCATGAGGCGTCGGGGCAGCGGCCGGTGCTCGACCACTACAGCCCGGCCTTCCTCGATCAGATGATCAACGTCGTCACCGCCTCGGCCGTGGTCTCCTACGCGCTCTACTCGGTGGCTCCGGAAACGGTGCAGAAGTACCACACCCAGGGGCTCGTGTTCACCATCCCGCTGGTGCTCTACGGGATTTTCCGCTACCTCTACCTGATGTACCAGCGCCCGGACGAGCGCAATCCGACCGAGGCGATCCTGCGCGACATGCCGTTCCTGATCAACATCCTCCTCTGGGGCCTGACGGTGGTGGCCATCGTCTACGGCCGGAGCCTGTTCGGGGGCTTGTTCGGGGACGGGTTGAAGTAGGATTTCGACGTGACTGAGAAACTCAAAGCTCCCGCGCCCGCTCCCGACGCACCCCAAGTGGCCGTGGTGATCCCCTGCCACAACGAGGAGCTGACGGTGACGAAGGTGGTCTCCGACTTCCGCGCCGCGCTCCCCGACGCCCTGATCCTGGTGGTGGACAACGCCTCGCGCGACCGCACCTCCGAGAGGGCGCGGGAGGCGGGGGCGGAAGTGATCCGCGAGTCGCGCCCCGGCAAGGGGTTCGCGCTGCTCTCCGGCTTCCGCTACGCGCGCGCCGCCGGCGCCGAGTACTTCGTGATGGTCGACGGCGACGACACTTACCCCGCGGACGACGCCCCGAAGCTGCTGGCCGCCGCCGAGAACGGCGTCGAGATGGTGATCGGCACCCGCCTCGCCACCTACGACGAGGGGGCCTTCCGGGCCGGCCACTCGTTCGGCAACTGGCTGTTCATCTTCCTGGTCCGCGTGCTCTTCGGCGTGCGCACCCGCGACCTCTTCTCCGGCTACCGGGTGATCAGCCGCCGCTTCCTGGAGGCGACGCCGCTGATCGCCGAGGGGTTCGAGGTGGAGGCCGAGCTGTCGCTGCAGGCGGTGGTGCGGCGCTTCCCGGTGGCCGAGGTGCCGGTGCGCTACCGCGCCCGCCCGAAGGAGAACCCGAGCAAGCTCCACACCTACCGCGACGGCTACCGCATCCTGCTCGCCATCCTGACCTTCTTCCGCGATTACCGGCCGATGACCTGCTTCGGCCTGCTCGGGCTCTTCTTCCTCGTCCTCTCGCTGGCCGGCGGCGGCGTGGTGGTCGCCGAGTTCCTGGAGACCGGCCTGGTGCCGCGGCTGCCGCTGGCGGTGCTCTCGGCCGCCCTCTTCCTGCTCGCGGCCCTGTCGTGCGCCTGCGGGGTGCTGCTGGCGACGATC
>DASWQX010000694.1:0-3938 GCA_036403495.1 Thermoanaerobaculia bacterium | reverse complement strand
GGGGCGGCAGTCCAACGACCCGATCGCCCAGCTACTGAGGGACGGCTGGAAGATCGTGCAGGATGGCGTGCTCCAGCGCGAGCGTGGCGCCCACCAGATCGAGACGTACGTGTTCGGCGCGCCGGGCTTCGTCTGGAAGCTGCAGGACCTCCAGAGCCAGCTCCGCAACCTGCGCGCTGCCTTCCAGGCGAACCCCACGCCGGAGCTGCGTAAGACGATCCTCAGCCATCGCCAGGAGATCGCCAACACCCAGAAGCTGATCGCGCTCGCCGAGGCCGCGGAGATCGCGGGGGACGTCCCGCCTCCCGGCAAGGTCTCCTGCAGCATCAATTTCGGCTACAGCGCGAGCGCCGCGGCGCAGACCACTCCCCAGGGCGTCACCGCCACCGCGAGCGCGAACTTCACCGGCACTTGCGGGTTCACCGGCGAGGTCTACGCCTACTCCTACTCCACGGCGCAGGTCAGCGGCGCTCCCACGACCCAGACGATCACCGACGGCCCCCGGAGCGGCGCGAACGTGACGGCGAGCTCGCACACCAGCCAGAACGGCGGCCCGAGCTGCACGTCCTACGCTTACGCCAGCATGACCAGCAGCAGCCTGAGCCCCTCCTCCTACACGATCTCCGCGACCAACAGCAGCTGCCCGGCGCCGCCGTCCAACCCCACTCCGGCCATCAGCGGGCCGAGCTACATCTACTCGTTCAGCGGCTGCACGAGCTGGACCTGGACCGCCTCCGCCTCTAACGGCACCCCGGCGTACACCTACTCGTGGACCTGGAACGGCTCCGTCGTCAGCACCACCGCCAGCTACACCCGGTCGGTCTGTGCGGGCGGCATCGCCAGCGATACCTTCTCCACGTTGGGCTTAGGGGTCACCGACAGCCTCGGCCACACGGGCAGCACCTCGCTCTCCGTCGAAGTCGAAAAGGGCGGCAGCGGCGGCACGGGCTGCTTCGCGGCCTCCGACGGCGCCGTGATCTGCCCGTAGCCCTTCGATCGCGTCCCGGTCCTTTACGGCCGGCGGGGAGAGGCTCGGATAGACTCCCCGCCATGCCCGATCCCACCTATCCCGACCTCCGCGCCTTCCTCGACCGGCTCCGCCGCGACGGCGACCTCGTCACCGTCGAGGCGCCGGTCGACGCTCATCTGGAGGCGGCGGAGATCCATCGGCGGGTGATCGCGGCGGGTGGGCCGGCGCTCCTGTTCACCCACGTCAAAGATCGCGATTTTCCGCTCGTCACCAACCTGTTCGGCACCGCCCGGCGCGCCGAGATGGCCTTCGGCACCCGCCCTCTGCGGCTGATCCGGCGCCTCGTCCATCTCGCCGAGACCCTGCTTCCGCCGACGCCCGCCAAGCTCTGGGACGCTCGCGACATCGGCCGCGAGGCGCTGCGGATCGGCTCCTCGCGGAAAGCCTCGGGAGCCGTCGCCGAAGTCGTCACTTCCGACGTCCGCCTCGACCGCCTGCCCGCGCTCACCACCTGGCCCGAGGACGGCGGCCCTTTCATCACCCTGCCTCTGGTCTACACCGAGCACCCCGACGGCAAGGGGCACAACCTCGGCATGTACCGCCTCCACGTCCACGACGCGCGGACGACCGGCATGCACTGGCAGATCGGCAAGGGGGGCGGCTTCCACTATGCGGTCGCCGAGGCGCGCGAAGCTGCGCTGCCGGTCACCGTCTTCCTCGGCGGCCCGCCGGCGCTGATCCTCGCCGCCATCGCGCCGCTCCCCGAGAACGTTCCCGAGCTGATGCTCGCCTCGCTGATCGCCGGCGAGCGACTGAAGCTCGTCTCGCCATCGCCGGGAGCCCATCCGCTGGTGGCCGCCGCCGAATTCGCGCTGATCGGCAAGGTGCCACCGCGCGTCCGCCGGCCCGAGGGGCCCTTCGGGGATCACTACGGCTACTACTCGCTCCAGCACGACTACCCGGTCTTCGAGGTCGAGCGGATCGCCCGCCGCAAGGACGCGATCTATCCCGCCACCGTAGTCGGCAAGCCGCGGCAGGAGGACTTCTTCATCGGCGATCTCCTCCAGGAGCTGCTGTCACCGCTCTTCCCGCTGGTCATGCCGGCCGTCGAGCAGCTCTGGTCCTACGGCGAGACGGGCTACCACTCGCTCTCCGCCGCGGTGGTCAAGCAGCGCTACAAGCGGGAGGCGATGGCGTCGGCCTTCCGCATCCTGGGCGAGGGGCAGCTCTCGCTCACCAAGTTCCTGCTGGTGACCGACAGCGCCGTCGACCTCAAGGACTTCCGCGCCACCCTCACCCACCTCCTCGAGCGCACCAACCCCGAGACCGACCTCTACGTCTTCTCGAACCTCTCGATGGACACGCTCGACTACACCGGCCCGGTGGTCAACGAGGGCTCCAAGGGCGTCTGGCTCGGCCTTGGGCGTCCGGTGCGCGAGCTCCCCCGCGGCTTCTCCGCGCCGGAGATCCCGCAGGGGATGAGCGACGCCCACGTCTTTTGCCCCGGCTGCCTCGTGGTGGGCGGACCCGCCTACGTCGACGACCCCGCCGCCGCCGCCCGCTTCGCATCGCATCCGGCCTTCGCCGGCTGGCCGCTGATCGTGCTCACCGACGAGCCCCGCCGCGCCGCCGCCAGTCCGATCAACTTCCTCTGGACCACCTTCACCCGCTTCGAGCCCGCCGCGGACCTCCACGCCGCCGCCACCGCTCTGGTCCGCCACCACATCTCCTACACGCCCCCCGTCCTGATCGACGCCCGCATGAAGCCTTGGTATCCCAAGGAGCTCTTCACGGACGAGCAGACGGCGGCGACGGTGACACGGCGGTGGAAGGAGTATTTCCCCAGCGGCAAGGTGGAGATGGGGGATTCCGGGACGGGGCATTTGACGTAAAAAGCACCCAAAACTGGGAGCGCCGCGACCTGCCGGCACCCTCGCTCCCCCAACCCCCTCTCCCCCGTCCCCTCAGGATCCAGGCTTTTCTCTTTGCTTTTTTCCCTCTTCTCCCGGTGAGGGAGGGTGAGAGGGGACGGGAGAAGAGGGTCGGGGTGATGAGGGCCAACGCCCTTCTCGTCGTCCCCGGGAGCCCGGACGCCGCGGCGGGTCGAGAAGAGGAAGATGTGCTGGGCGGGGAGGGTCTCGATCCGGTCGACCAGCTCGAAGCCCCCGGCGTTCCACTCGGAGAGCACCTGCTCGACCGACATCCGGTGCTTGATGTTGATGTGGGCCGCGGTGTCCCCTTCGAGGCGGTACTCGACGAGCGTCACGGTGCCGCCGGGCGCCAGCGACTCGCGGAGCTTGGCGAGCATCGGCTCCGGCTTCTGGAACTCGTGGTAGACGTCGACCAGCAGCAGGCGGTCGACGCCATGCGGGGGTAGCCTGGGGTCGGTCTCGGTGCCGAGGATGGTTGTGATGTTGCCGATCCCCTCCTTGGCGGCGTTCTGCTTGAGGAGGTCGAGCATCTGCGGCTGGATCTCCTCGGCGAGCACCTTGCCGGTGGGACCCACCGCCCGGGCCAGCCGGCGGGTGAAGAAGCCGGTGCCGGCGCCGATCTCGGCGACGGTCATCCCCTCCCGGAGGTCCATGGCCGCGATCACGATCTCGGGCTTCTCCGTCTCGGCCCGCCCGTCGCGCTCCAGCCAGGAAGCCTTCTCCCAGCTCATCACATTGGCCGGCTCACGCTTGGTCGGCACCGCCGGCGCGGGCTGACTCACTGCGGGGCTCGCGGCGGGACTGGCCGCCTGGCTCACTGCCTGTTTGGGGGCGGCGCAGGCGGTGCCGGTCCCCAGCAGGACGAGGACGACGAGGGCCCAGATCCAGGGGCTGCGGCTTAGGAGAGAAGGGCGGCTGGGTTGTTTCATTCGAGTCTCCTGGGGCACCAAACCAAACGAAAATGACGGTCCGCCCCATTCCATCCGTACAATCCTGTCATGAACGCTCTCCGCGCGGTCGCCCTTCTGCTGCTGCTG
>DASWQX010000693.1:0-3282 GCA_036403495.1 Thermoanaerobaculia bacterium | reverse complement strand
CTCTCCCGGTGAGGGAGGGCGGGTGGGGACGGGAGAGAGAGGGTTGGGAGAGTGAGGGTCCCGCCCCGAAGGGGCGCTTTTCGCCGCTCCTTTCGGCATAAGATCCCGCCCCATGATGCCGGACACCAGGGAATCGCGTGTCTGGCATCGTCTGCTGCCGTGGCTGGCCGTGGCCCTGCTCTACACGGCCGTCACGCTGATCTATTTCTGGCCGCTCCCGCGTCTCTTCGGGACTCACCTCGGGCCGGATCTCGGGGACCCCCTGTTCAACCTCTGGGTGCTCAAATGGGGTGTCCACCAGATCCGGCTCGGCCTGCCGGACGTCTGGGACGCCAACATCTTCTTTCCGACGCGCGGGGCGCTGACGTTCTCCGACCATCTCCTGGGGCCGGCGGCCCTGCTGGTGCCGTTCCTCTGGATCGTCCCCAACGCCATCGCCGGGTACAACTTCCTGTTCGTCTCCTCCTACATCGCGAGCGCTCTCGCCGTCTGCTGGGTCCTGCGCCGGAGCGGGCTGTCATGGCCGGCCGCGCTGCTGGCGGGGTGGATGTACGCGTTCTCCTCGTTCCGGCTGGCGCAGATGGCCCATCTGCAGATCCTGATCGCGCAGTGGATTCCGCTCACGCTCTGGTTCTGGGACCGCCTTCTGGCGCGGCGGACAGTGAAGGACGCCGCGCTGTTCCTTCTCTTCTATCTGCTCAATCTGAGCGGCGGCTGCTATCTCGCGTACATGATCCATTTTCCGCTGCTGGCGATCCTCCTCAGTCGGGCGCTAGTGGAGAAACGGGAGCTGGTCTCCTTCCGTTCGCTGCGCGTGCTGGTCCCGGTCGGCTTGGTGGCGGCGGTGGCGGTGGCGCTGTTCTTCCTTCCCTACGTGCGGGTGTCGCGCGCCCAGGGACTGTCGCGGCCGGCGAGCGAGATCGAGACCTATAGCGCCAGGCTTCCCAGCTATCTCAGCCCGAGCAACGAAAACCTTTACTTTGGCGAGGGGGCGGAGCGCTTCCTGGACGGCGTGTTCGGCGAGTCGGCGGCGCTCTTCCACCGTCCCGAGAACGAGCTATTCGCGGGATTCCTGCCGACGATCTTCTTTTTGATCGGAGCCCTGGCGAGCGCTGTCGCGGCCTGGCGCGGCTTCCGGAAGGAGCCGGTCGATCCCTGGGTGCGGGGGCTGGCGCTGTCGGGCCTGGTCTGCTTCGCGCTGTCGTTCGCGCGCTTCTACGTGCCGCTCGCCCGGGTGGTTCCGGGGCTCTCGGGGATGCGGGTGCCGGCGCGCTTCTACGCCTTCACCTCGCTGACGGTGGTGTTCTTCGCCGCCCGCGGTGTCGACCTCCTGTTGCGGCGCCTCCCTGGCCCGCGGGCGCGGACGGCGGTGGCGGTCGCCCTGGCGCTCCTCCTCGCCGTCGAGCTTTGCCCCCGCCGGATCGGCTGGGAAAAGTTGCCGCGCGAGGAGGAGCTGCCGCGCGCCTACGCCTGGCTGCGCGACCAGCCGAGCGTGAAAGCCCTCGTCGAGCTCCCGATGTGGGGGGACAGCCGCGAGAACGCCTATCTCTATGCCTCCACCCTGCACTGGAAGCCGATCGCCAACGGCTACAGCGGTTACATGGCGGAGAGCTACACCGAGCTGGCGAGCCACATCCCCTTCGTGCCGCACGCCGATGGCTTCGCGCTGCTGCGCAGGATGGGGATCACCCACATCGTGGTCCACGCCGAGACTCCGCGGCAGCTCAGGATGCTGGCTCGCTGGAGGGAGCGCCTGGGCACCGGGCCGGAGCGCGAGATGGAGCGGGTGTACGCGGAGGAGAACGAGGGCATTTCGATCTACCGGGTGCTGGAGGGGGACCACGGACGAGCAGGGACCAACACGGACGAGCACGGACGTGAGAATCCTGGTTCTGGTCGTCCCTGAGCGTCTTTGATCGTCCTTGTTCGTCCGTGTTCTCCCTCCCTCCCCGGGAACTTTCCGCGGCTTTGAACGTTACTAGCTCCCGAAAGGAGCCTTTCATGCCCAAGATTCGCTTCGCCGCCCTGGGATTCGCTCTGCTCGCCGCCCTGGCTTCGGCGGCGAGGGCGCAGGGTCCTTCCGCGCCGATCGGCGCGGAGGAGCGGCACGCGGTGGTCGCGGAGCTGGCGCAACTGTTCAACGACCACTACGTCCTTCCCGAGGTCGCCCGGTCGATGGGAGCGGCGCTCGTCGCCAAGGAGAAGGCGGGCGGCTATGACGCGCTCACCGATCCTGGCGCTTTCGCCGACGCGGTGACGCGCGATTTGAAGGATCTCGGGCACGACCGGCACCTGCGCCTCTCCCTGAAGCCGCCGCCGGATCCGACGCATCCCGAGGGGCCGCCCGATCCCGCCGCCGAGCGCGAGGAGGCGCGGGTGAACAACTACGGTTTCCGCGAGGTCCGGATGCTGCCCGGAAACATCGGCTACCTGCGCTTCGACGCCTTCCTGCCGACTCCGGTGGCCGGCCGCGCGGCGGTTGCCGCGATGGGCTTCCTGAGCGGCGCGGACGCGATCATCTTCGATCTGCGCAACAACGGCGGCGGCAGCCCGACGATGATCCAGCTCCTCTCGAGCTACCTGTTCGGCGAGCCGACGCACCTCAACGACATCTATTTCCGCGAGGGCGACCGGCGCAATCAGTTCTGGACCCTCCCCTGGATCGAAGGCGAGCGGAGGCCGGAGGTCCCGGTCTACGTGCTGACCAGCGCGCGCACCTTCTCGGCGGCGGAGGAGTTCACCAACAACCTCAAGGTCCTGAAGCGGGCGACGATCGTCGGCGAGACCACCGGCGGCGGCGCCAACCCTGGCCGCACCTACGACGTCGGCCGCCGCTTCGAAACGGTGGTGTCGACGGGCCGGGCGATCAATCCGACCACCGGCACGAACTGGGAGGGCACCGGCGTCGAGCCGGACGTCAAGGTGCCGGCCGCCGAGGCGCTGCTCACCGCGCAATCGGCCGCCCTCGACCTCCTGGAATCCAGGGCCAAGGGGCCGGGCGAGAAGGCGCGCTACCGGTTCGCGCGCCTGACCGCCGACGGCGAGCTCCACCCCTACACCCTGCCGGCCGGTCGCGCCGCCGACTACGCCGGCACCTTCGGGCCGCGCCGCGTCGACGTCGAGAACGGCGCCCTCGTCTACCAGCGCGAGGGGCGCCCCAAGCTGCATCTGAAGCCGGTCGCCATCGACCTCTTCGCGCTGGAGGGGATCGACGACGCGCTGGTGCGTTTCGACCGCGACGCTTCCGGGCGCGTGACGAAGCTCGTCGTCCTCCGCGACGAC
>DASWQX010000692.1:0-7426 GCA_036403495.1 Thermoanaerobaculia bacterium | reverse complement strand
AACCAGGCGCTGCGCGCCCACGCCCTCTACGAGCGCGACGTCGAGTACCTGATCAAGGACGGCAAGATCGTCATCGTCGATGAGTTCACCGGCCGCATGATGCCCGGCCGCCGCTGGTCCGACGGCCTGCACCAGGCGGTGGAGGCCAAGGAAGGGGTCAAGATCGAGCGCGAGAACCAGACGCTCGCCACGATCACCTTCCAGAACTACTTCCGGATGTACAAGAAGCTCTCCGGCATGACCGGCACCGCCGACACCGAGGCCTCCGAGTTCGGCGAGATCTACAAGCTCGACGTCACCGTCATCCCGACCAACCGCGACATGATCCGCGACGACCGCGGCGACCTCGTCTACCGCACCGCCCAGGAGAAGTGGAACGCCGTCGTCGAGGAGATCCGCGAGGCGCAGCAGAAGGGTCAGCCGGTGCTCGTCGGCACGGTGTCGATCGAGAAGAGCGAGATGCTCTCGAAGCTGCTCAACCGGCCGCCCAAGGTGCCGCACGTGGTGCTCAACGCCAAGTATCACGAGCGCGAGGCTTCCATCGTGGCGCAGGCGGGTCGCCGCGGCGCGATCACCATCGCCACCAACATGGCGGGGCGCGGCACCGACATCCTGCTCGGCGGCAACCCCGAGGGGCTCGCCCGCTCCGAGGCCGATCCGGAGACCGAGTCCGAGGCGTACCAGGAGGCGTTCGCGCGCTATCAGGAGACCTGCGCCCGCGAGCGCGAGGAGGTGCTCGCCCTCGGCGGGCTCCACATCCTGGGCACCGAGCGCCACGAGTCGCGCCGCATAGACAACCAGCTCCGCGGCCGCTCCGGCCGCCAGGGGGACCCCGGCTCCTCCCGCTTCTACCTCTCGCTGGAGGACGACCTGATGCGGATCTTCGGCTCCGACCGCATCCAGGGGCTGATGGGGCGCCTCGGCATGGAGGAGGGCGAAGCGATCGAGCACGGCATGGTCTCGAAGGCGATCGAGCGCGCCCAGACCCAGGTCGAAGGGCGGAACTTCGAGAGCCGCAAGCACCTCCTCGAATACGACGACGTGATGAACAAGCAGCGCGAGGCGATCTACAAGCTGCGCCGCGACATCCTGGAAGGGCGCGAAGGGCGCGACTACGTGATGGGGATCTCCCGCGACATCCTCGACGGGCTGATCGACGACCACTGCCCGGAGAAGTCCGATCCCCAGGACTGGGACCTCACCGGCCTGCGCACCGAGATCCTCGCCTACTTCAACATCAACGCCGGCGGCCTCAAGCTCGAGGAGCTCGGCATCGACGAGCTCGGCGAGACCCTCTGGCAGGCGATCGAGCAGCGCTACGTCGAGAAGGAGGGCCGCCACCCCGAGGACGTCCTCCGCGGTTTCGAGCGCGCCATCATGCTGCAGTCGGTCGACACCGCCTGGAAGGACCACCTCCTCGCCCTCGACCACCTCAAGGAGGGCATCAGCCTGCGCGGCTACGGCCAGCGCGATCCGCTCCAGGAGTACAAGAAAGAGAGCTTCGAGCTCTTCGAGGCGATGCGCGAGCGGGTCGAGAACGACATCATCGAGCGCCTCTTCCGCTACGAGCCGATCACCGAAGAGCAGCTCGCCGAGCAGCGCCGGCGGAGAGAGCAGGTCGAGCGGCCGAAGATCCAGCTCTCGACGACGCCGCTCGAGGCGCAGGGATCGCAGAAGCCGCAGACCGTGACCCACAAGGACAAGGTGGGGAGGAACGATCCGTGCCCCTGCGGCTCCGGCAAGAAGTACAAGAAGTGCCACGGCGCGGCGGTGACGGTGGGGTGAGACATCGTCCTGGGAGACAAGAGATCGAGGGCGGCCCGTCGGCCGCCCTTTTCGTACTTTTCGATTTGAAGGAAGCCACGGACCCATGACCGATTTCGAGCCCCGCCTCGCCCTCACGTTCGACGACATCTCGATCGTCCCCGGCTTCTCCGAGGTTCACCCGAACCAGGTCGAGCTGAGGACCCAGGTCTGCCGCGGCATCGAGATGAACATCCCGATCCTCTCGGCGGCGATGGACACGGTGACCGAATCCCGCCTCGCCATCGCCCTCGCCCAGGAGGGGGGGATCGGCATCGTCCACAAGAACATGCCGGTCGACGTCCAGGCCGAGGAGGTGGACCGGGTCAAGCGAAGTGAGGCGGGGATGATCGTCGATCCCGTCACCATGCGCCCCGACCAGAGCATCCGCGAGGCGCTGGAGGTGATGGCCCGCTACAAGATCTCGGGCGTGCCGGTCACCGACTCCCAGGGGCACCTGGTCGGCATCCTCACCAACCGCGATCTCCGCTTCGAGCAGAACCTCAACAAGACCATCCACGAGCTGATGACCAAGGAGAACCTGGTCACCGTTCCCGAGGGGACGACGCTCGAACAGGCCAAGGCGCAACTCCATGAGCACCGCATCGAGAAGGTGCTGGTCGTCGACCAGGACGGCAACCTCAAGGGGCTGATCACGGTCAAGGACATCCAGAAGGCGATCCAGTATCCGATGGCCTGCAAGGACGAGCTCGGGCGCCTGCGCGTCGGCGCGGCGGTCGGCTCCTCGGGCGACTACCTGGAGCGCGCCGAGGCCCTGGTCAAGGCCAAGGTCGACCTCCTCGTGCTCGACTCCTCGCACGCCCACAGCCGCGGCGTGCTCGACGCCACCGCGAAGCTGCGCGAGCGCTTCCCCGAGGTCAAGCTGATCGTGGGGAACGTTGCCACCACCGAGGGGACCCTGGCGCTGATCGAGCGCGGCGCCGACGCCGTCAAGGTGGGCATCGGCCCAGGGAGCATCTGCACCACCCGCATCGTCACCGGCGCCGGCGTCCCCCAGGTGACGGCGGTCGTCGACTGCGCCCGCGCCGCGGGCGAGCACGGCGTGCCGATCATCGCGGACGGCGGCATCAAGTTCTCCGGCGACCTGCCGAAGGCGATCGCGGCCGGCGCCCACTCCGTGATGATCGGCTCGCTGTTCGCCGGCACCGAGGAGAGCCCGGGCGAGACCATCCTCTACCAGGGGCGGACCTTCAAGGCCTATCGCGGCATGGGCTCGCTCTCGGCCATGGCGCGCGGCAGCGCCGACCGCTACTTCCAGGAGGGGAGCGGCTCGCTGTCGAAGCTGGTCCCGGAGGGGATCGAGGGGATGGTCCCCTACAAGGGGAGCGTCCACCAGATGCTGCCGCAGCTTACCGGCGGCCTGCGCTCTGGCATGGGCCTCGCCGGCTGCGCCTCGATCGCCGACCTGCGCACCAAGGCGAAGTTCGTCCGCATCTCCCCCGCCGGCCTCAAGGAAGGCCACGCCCACGACGTGGTGATTACCAAGGAAGCGCCGAATTATTGGGTGGAGCGGTAGGAGTCAGATCAGGTAGCCAGATGGACCCAGGGGAGGTCGGCTCCGACCTTCTTCACCAATCGAGCATCGCAGGTCCACATCTCGGTGTCGAGATGCTCTGCAAGCGCGAGGTAGTGAGCGTCATAGCAAGCTGGCAGAGCAAATCGACGGGTGATCTGCAGGGCTCGCAGATGGAGGGCGGAATCGGAGTGACGCCTGATCCGGAGTGCGAGGGCTACGTCGAAGGCCTCCGAAACAATCTCTGGGCTGAGCTTGCCATGCCTCTCATATTGAAATAGAGCGTTCAAGATTTCGTAGTGGATCAGGCCTGGAGCATTTAGATCCCGACCCTCTTCATCCCATCGCTCCCAGAGAGCTCGAATCTCTGCGCTTTGGGGTCCCAGTAGAAGGCGGACGACGAGGGATGCATCAACGCAGATTGCCGAGGATCTGCTCATCGCGCTCCTCGCGCATCTTTCGGATCACTTCCTCCGCAGGCGGCAGAGAACCCTTCCCCATTTCCCTGGAGATTCTCTCCTGCAATCGGTCGACGCGCCCTTTCCAGTCCTGACTTCCACTCTCCTGCGTCCTTGCCCGCAGCCGCGTGTACTCATCGAAAGAGATCACCACGGCTTGGGACTCACCATCTCTCTCGATCAGAACAGCTTCTTGTCCTGCCGCCACATCGCGAATCAGGTCACCCAGGTGCTCTCTGGCATCTGCTTCGGTAACTCTCACCATGGGACTCTCCTTCTCAGGCTCCAAATCATAACACGGTCACCAACTGCTCGACGATCCGCCGCCGCCGAAGCTGCCGCCACCGCCTGAGAAGCCTCCCCCACCGCCTCCTCCAAAGCTTCCTCCTCCACCTCCAAAGCCGCCTGGGCCGCCCATCCACCAGCCGCCGGGACCCCGGAATCCTCCGGAGGAGGAGGTCTTTGGCAAGACCATCCGCAGGATCGGAAAGAGGATCAGCCAGACCCCGGCCGCGATCAGACCGACAGTCATGCTGGCGAGCGAGCCGAGGAAGAAGAGGATCGGCAGCACGACGAGGTAGACGATCCAGCTTCCACTCCGGATGGCGTTGAGGATGAAGGGGCCCAGCGCGAAGAGGCCGAAGAGGAGGAATCCAGGCCAGGAATTGGAACGGCCTCCGCTCCCTGTCGGTTCCGCTTGGGGCGCCGGCTGCACTGCCTTGCCCTGGATCGTGCTCAGAATGGCGTCCACCCCGGCCGCGATGCCGCCGCCGAAGTCCCCCTGCTTGAAGTGGGGGATGATCACCTGGTTCTGGATGATGCTCGTCTGCAGATCGGTCAGCACCGGCTCCAGGCCGTAGCCGACCTCGACCCGCATCTTGTGGTCCGCCTTGGAGACCAGCAGGATCGCGCCGTTGTCCTTCCCCTTCTGCCCCAGGGCCCAGGAGCGCCCCACTTTGTTGGCGTAGTCCTCGATCGCCTCGCCGTCCAGGCTGTCGACGGTGAGGACGGCGATCTGATCGCCGGTCTGCTTCTCGAACTCGGTGAGCTGGGCCTCGATCCGCTGCCGCTGGTCCTCGGGGATCAGGCTCGCGGTGTCGTTGACGTGTCCGGTCAGCGGCGGGATGTCCTTGGCGGCCGCCCAGGCGAGCGGCAGCAGGAGGAGCAGAATGGTCAAGGAGAGCCGCCGGACCATTTCACTCCCTCTCCAGACGGAGCTCATTGGAAAGCTCGTCTGTGTCGTCGGACTCGCGCGCGACGGCATGCCGCTCGAGCAGCTCGCCGCAGGCGCGGATCGCCTCGATCAGCGCCGGGGCGGGCCGGGCCGCGCGGATGCCCTGCGCCAGTCGGCTCGTGATCGCCTCCCAGGACCCCTCCTCCACCTTCTGATGGATGCCGGAGTCGGCGAGCAGCACGACGCGGCGCTCGAAGAGCGAGACGAACAGCAGGATGCCGGTGCGGTTGCGGGTGCGGAAGACCTCCTGGTCGAGGAAGGCGACGGCGGCACGGCGGCGCGCTCGCGCGTCGAGCCTGGGCTCGCCGGCCAGCCAGCGCCGCACCGGGTGCAGCAGGGCGAGCAGGTAGCCGGCGGCGCCGCCGAGCGGGGCCGGCAGCGCCATCCAGAGGCTTGGCGGAACTCCCCAGATGTTGCTCCAGCGGTAGAGGGCGAGCGCCACCATCGGCCCCAGCAGCGCCCCCAGGGCCGCCCCTTTCCAGAGGGCGTTCTCGTAGACGTCGCTCCGCTCGACGACGTAGGGGACGATCTCGCCGGACGTCCTCCCCTCCGCCTCCTGGACGGCGGCTTGGATGGCCTCACGGTCGGCCTGGCTGAAGAAGCGGTCAGTTTCCATGGCGTTGGGGTCGGAGCTTGGACGGCTGCCGCCATCCTATACCGTTCTCAGTCGGGGGGGGCGTCGCCCGACCGCTCCCGCTTGCGCTGACCCTGCCGGCGCTTGGCGTCCAGGCGGCGCGCCTTGGCCGCTCGCGAGGGGCGGGTCTTCCGTCGCGGCGTCTCCTCGCGGAGGTTCTCCCGCAGGATCTCGGCGAAGCGCTCCACGGCGGCCTCGCGGTTGGCGCCCTGCGAACGGTGCCGCTGCGAGGTGACCTGGAGCACGCCGTCCCGCGTGATCCGCGTCGCCAGCCGCTCGCGGAGATGCGCCTTCTGCTCCTCCGAGAGAGTCCCGGAGCCGGCGAGGTCGAAGCGCAGCGTCACCCGCGTCTCCAGCTTGTTGACGTTCTGCCCGCCGGGTCCGCCGCTCCGCGAGGTGGCGAAGGTGACCTCGTCGTCGGGGATGGCGAGATGGTCGTCGATCGGGATCATGGAGAGCCTCTGCGATGAGGGTACGCGGTGGTGTATCCTTGAAATGGAGAGAGTAGAGGATATCCGCCGAGAGGGAAGGATACGACCATGACGCCGTTTCTGGAGCGTGCCATCGAGAGAGTTCAAGAGCTTCCCGCCGCGGAGCAGGACGCCATCGCCGCCGTGATCCTGGACGAGTTGGCCGATGAGCAGCGCTGGCAGCAATCGTTCGCTGGCTCCCAAGAGCAGCTCGGGAAGCTGGCCGCCAAGGTTCGGGCGGACATCCGTGCCGGACGGATCAAGGATATCCCGGTGGAAGATCTTTGAAGTCCAGAACGACTGAAGAGTTCTTTTCTCTCTTCGGCAAGCTTCCCCCCAACGTCAGAGAAAGCGCTCGGAAGAGCTATCGACTCTGGCGAGACAATCCCGCCCATCCCAGTCTTCATTTCAAGCGCATCCACGGCCAGGAACCGCTCTACTCCGTGAGGATCGGGCGCGGCTGGCGTGCCCTCGGGCTTCTGGAAGACGACACGGTGACCTGGTTCTGGATCGGGTCTCACGCTGAGTATGACCGTCTGATCCGTTGAGCGGGGCCCGGCTTTCCTGAAGCGCGAGTAAGATGCCCGGAAGAACAGGAGAACCGCCATGAACCGCTCGCTTCGATCCTTCTCCGTCACGCTCCTCCTGCTGGCCGCGCCGCTGCTCCCCGCCCGCGCCGCCGATCCCGGGCCTTCGCAAGGGCCCTTCACGGTGGCCGGCAGCGTCCCGGGCGTGAGCCTGCAGCCGGTCGCCAAGAACCTCGGCTCGATCACCAGCATCGCCCACGCCGGGGACGCCCGGCTCTTCCTGACCATCCGCACGGGACGCATCGTCATCGTGCAGAACGGCAGCGTGCGGCCGCAGCCCTTCCTCGACATCCAGGACAAGACCACGAACGACGGCGAGCGCGGCCTGCTCTCGGTGGCGTTCCACCCCGACTACGCCGGCAATGGTTTCCTCTTCGTCGACTATACGAACCTCCAGGGCAACACGGTCATCGCCCGCTTCCACGTCTCGGCCGCCGATCCCAACCGGGCGGACCCGGCGAGCGAGCGGATCCTGCTGACCATCGCGCAGCCCTACTCGAACCACAACGGCGGCCAGCTCCAGTTCGGACCCGACGGCGACCTCTACATCGGCATGGGCGACGGCGGCTCCGCCAACGATCCCGAGTGCCGCGCGCAGGATCCCGCCATGCTCCTCGGCAAGATGCTGCGGGTCGACGTCGATCAGAACGTCGCGACCCCGCCCTACTACGGGATTCCAGCCTCCAACCCCTTCCGCGGCGCCGGC
>DASWQX010000691.1:0-6312 GCA_036403495.1 Thermoanaerobaculia bacterium | reverse complement strand
TGCTACGCCGCCTCTTCCTCGATCTCCCGCTCCCGCCGCGGGCCCCATTTCGGGAGCACTCGCCGCACCAGCGCTCCCACCTTCTCCGTTCCCCGCAGGTCGTCGAACAGCGAGTAGAAGACCGGCGTCGCCAGCAGCGTCAGGAGGAGCGAGAGGCTCTGGCCGCCGATGACGACGACCGCGATCGCCCGCCGCTCCTCGGCTCCCGGGCCGGTGCCGACCGCCAGCGGCAGCATGCCGGCGACCAGGGCGAGGGTGGTCATCAGGATCGGCCGCAGCCGGTCGCGGTTGCCCTGCAGGATCGCCGACAGGCGGTCCATCCCCTGCGCCCGCAGGTTGTTCATGTGGTCGATCTGCAGGATGGCGTTCTTCTTCACCACCCCGAACAGCACCAGGATCCCCAGCGCCGAGTAGAGGTTCAGCGTGTTGTGCGTGGCCCAGAGCGAGAGCAGCGCGAACGGCACCGCCAGCGGCAGCGACAGCAGGATGGTCAGCGGGTGGACCACGCTCTCGAACTGCGAGGCGAGGATCATGTACATGAAGATGATCGACAGCGTCAGCGCCCAGACGAACTCGCTGTAGGTGCGGGCGAGCTCCTTGCCCCGGCCGCTCACCGCCGAGGTGTAGGTGGGCGGCAGGTTCATCTCCTTGACCGCCTGCTGCAAGGCCTCCAGGCGGTCCGCCAGCGCGTAGCCGGGGGCCACGCCGGCGCGCAGGCTCACCTGCCGCTGACGGTCGAGGCGGTCGACGCGCGAGGCGGTGGTCTCCTGCGTGAGGGTGACGAAGTTGCCGAGTTGGTAGAGCTTGCCGTCGCGGCCGGGGACGAAGAGGCCGAGGATCGCTTGGCGGTCGTTGCGGGCTCCCTCGGAAAGACGGAGCTGGACGTCGTAGTCGTCGTTGATCCCGGGGTCGTGGAAGCGCGACACCTGCTGGTCGCCGCCGACCATGAGCTGCAGGGCCTCGGCGATGTCCGACATGTCGACGCCCAACGCGGCGGCGCGGTTGCGGTCGACGTGCACGCGCAGCTCGGGGCGGTCGAGCTTGAGCGTGGTGTCGGCGTCGACGATGCCCCCCAGCTCCTTGGACTTCAGCCGCAGTTGCTCGGCGTAGGCGGCGAGCGCCTGGAGGTCCGGGCCGCGCAGGGCGAAGTCGATCTCATACCCGCCGCCGCCGATGTTGAAGGATTGCAGGTTGCGCACCGAGCAGCGGAGATCGCGGAACTTGGCGATCCGGTCGCGGACGGCTGTCATCACGTCCTGCTGGCTGAAGTTGCCGCGGAACGCGGCGCCGGGATCGAGGTGGGCGAGGCCGCGGAAGAAGCGGGAGATCGAGAACTTGCGCTCCTCGCTCGGGGTGATCCGCAGGAAGACGTTCCCCTGGTTGACGCCGCCGAGGAAGCCGCCCCCCGCCGTGGTGAGCACGCTGCGGATGCCGCGCACCTGGCGGATCTCGCCCTCGATGGCGCGCATGGCCTCGTCGATGGCGGCGAGGCTCATCCCCTCGGGCCCGCGGACGTTGACCTCGAACTCCGACTCGTCGACGTCGCTCGGAATGTACTCCACCTTGACCAGCTTGAACAGCGGGATCGAGGCGAGCATGACGCCGACGCAGATCAGCGCCGCCGTCCGCCGGTGGGCCAGGGTGGCGCGCAGCAGCCGCTCGTAGCCGCGGTCGAGCCGGCCGTAGAACCCCTGCCGTGACGCAGCCTCGCCGTGCCCGGAGGCGGCGTCCGTGGCCCTCAGCATGCGGGCGCTCATCATCGGGGTCAGGGTGAAGGAGACCAGCAGCGAGACCAGCACCGCCGCCGCCGCCGTCAGGCCGAACTGGTAGAGGAAGCGGCCGGAGACGCTCGACATGAAGGAGACCGGCACGAAGATCACCACCAGCGACAGCGTCGTCGCCAGCACCGCGAGGCCGATCTCCTGGGTCGCCTCCTTCGCCGCCTCGAACGGCCCCATCTTCTTCTCCTCGATGAAGCGGAAGATGTTCTCGAGGATGACGATGGCGTCGTCGATCACCACGCCGACCATCAGCACCAGGGCGAGCATGGTGACGCTGTTGAGGGTGAAGTTGAGCGCCTTCATCATGCCGAAGGTGGCGATCACCGAGGTCGGGATGGCCACCGCCGCGATCACCGTCGAGCGCCAGCTCCGCATGAAGGCGAACACCACCAGCGAGGCGAAGATGCTGCCCAGGATCAGGTGCAGGTTGATCTCGTGGAGGGCGGCGTAGATGTAGTCCGACTGGTCGCGGACGATCTCCAGCTTGAGGTCCGGCGGGAGCTGCGCCTGCACATGGGCCAGCGCCTCGCGCGCCCCTTCGATCACCGCCACGGTGTTGGCGCCGGACTGGCGGAGGATGTCGAGGCTGACCGTCGGCAGGCCGTCGAGGCGGGCGATCGAGCGCTGCTCCTTGGTGCCGTCCTCCGCCGAGCCGAGGTCGCGCACCCGCACCGGCTGGCCGTTGATCGTCGCCACCACCAGGTCGCTGAACTCCTGCGAGGTCGCGAAGCGCCCCATGGTGCGCAGCGTCTGCTCGCGCGCTCCGGAGGTGACGTTCCCCCCCGGCGCCTCGGCGTTCTGCCGCACCATCGCCTCGCGCACGGCGGCGATCGGGATGCCGTAGGCTGCCAGCCGGTCGGGGTCGATCCAAACGTTGATCGCCCGCGAGAGGCCACCCACGAGGTCGACCTCGCCAACGCCGGGGGAGCGCTCGAGCTGGATCTTGACGATCTTGTCCGCGTACTCGGTCAGCTCGCGCAGGGAGCGGTTGCCGGAGAGGGTGATCGACATCACCGGCGAGCTGTCGTTGTTGAACTTGGAGACCACCGGCGGCTGGATGTTGAGCGGCAACTGGCGGATGACGCCGGCGATGCGGTCGCGGATGTCCTGCGCGGCGGTGTCGATGTCGCGGTTGAGGTTGAAGGTGGCGATGACGAACGAGGTATTGCCCGAGGAGATCGAGCGCAGCTCGTCGATGCCGTCGACGGTGTTGACCGCCTCCTCGATCACCTGCGAGACCTCGGACTCGGTCTCCTCGGTGGAGGAGCCGGGGAGGGTGGTGCGGATCGAGACGGTCGGCAGGTCGACCGAGGGGAAGCGGTCGACCCCCAGCCGGCCGTAGGCGGCGGCGCCGACGACGACCAGGGCGAGGATGATCATCGCCGCGAACACCGGCCGGCGGATACAGATGGCGGCGAGCTTCTGCACGGCGTCGCCCCGGCCCTAGAGGGCCACCCGCACCGGCTCGCCGGTGACGATGTTGCCCGGCTGCACGATCACCGGCTCGCCGGCCTTGACCCCCTCGACGATCTCGACCTTGTCCCCCGACTTGCGGCCGGTGCGGACCCGCTTCTCGACCGCCTTGCCGCCGTCGACGCCGACCACCTTCTCGATGCCGGCGAAGGTGACCACCGCCGAGGCGGGGACGAGCACCGCCGTGTCGCCGGCCTGGACGACGATCCGGGCGCGGGCGAAGCCGCCCGGGCGCAGGCCGCGGTCGGCGTTCGGCACCTCGGCCTCGACCATCAGCGTGCGGTTGCTCTCGCTGATCGACGGGCTGATGCGGGCGATGTGTCCGGTGTGCCCGGCGGCGACCCCCTCGACCGTCAGCTCGACCGGCTGGCCGACGCGGATGCCGGCCGCCTCGCGCTCCGGCACGGCGAGCCGCAGCCGCAGCGGATCGACCCGCACCAGCACGGCCACCGGCGTACCGGCCGCCAGGTAGTCGCCGGCGTTGACCAGCCGCTCGCGGACGGCGCCGTCGAAAGGGGCCGTGAGCACGGAATCGGTGAGCTGCTGCTGGGCGATGGCAAGCTCGCTCCGGCGCTGCGAGAGCAGGGCCTGGCGGGTGCGGGCGGTCTCGATCGCCTCCTGGTAGCGACCGTCCGCCACGCCGAGGTTGGCGTCGGCGGTCTCCAGATCGGATTTTGGAATGAGCTGCTCATCGAACAGCTTGACCATGCGCTCGCGGTTGAGGCGGGACTGCGTCAAGGTGGCGGCGGCCTGCTTGACCCCTGCCGTCTGCTCGGGATCGACGGCGTCGTTGGTGCCGTCGGCGGCGAGGCCGAGGGCGGTCCGCGCCTGTTGCAGGGCGGTCTCGGCCTGGCGGACCTTGAGCTCGAAATCGATGGCGACGAGCCGCGCCACCACCTGGCCGCGGCGCACGGGCGAGCCGATGTCGACCAGCAGGCGCTCCAGCCGGCCGGCGATCTTGAATCCGAGCTGGGTCTGCTCGTCGGCGGCGAGCGTGCCGGAGACCTCGACGGTCCGCGCCAGCCGCCCCTCTTCGGCGTTCGCCAGCCGCACCTCGCGCGCCGGTCCGGCCGCTTTGCCGTCCGTTTTCCCCTCGGCCTTCGCGCGGGCCCCGGCGCTGGCGGCGTCCCCGCCGCAGCCGGCCAGCACTACTGGTAGCAGTACTGGCAGGGCGAGGATCGGCGTCATCGACTTCAGGAGCTTCAACAACTGCATGGACATGATCTCCCCGAATTCTGCGCAGAGCAGAAAGGAATGGATACGAGCTCAGGTGCCAAAAGTTGCCGGAAGGGCGGGAGTATTCCCGGGAGGCCGTCTGCAGCCGCAGTCGCGGCCGCTGCCGTAGCGATCCCCAGGTCCGGCCTCCCTCGCGACAGATCCTTCAAAGCCGCGGGCATTCGCATGAGCTATCCTTCCTCAGAATTCGCGAGTGGCCGCTGCTGTGCGCAAGGAGAGACTCATGTTGAGCTTGAAGGGACGGAGGGTGATCCTCGGTGTGGCCGGGCTGGTGTTCCTACAGGCTTCGCCGTCACGGAGCGCTGAGGCGACCTGCTCCGCCGACGGGACGCCGCCGATCCAGACGGTGCAGCCCGTCACGGTGAGGCCGATCTGCAAGGAGGGGCGCGTCCTCTCTTTCGATCAGGAGGGGGTCCGCCGGTATGCCTGCCTCAACCTGCCGCGGCAGGCGCAGGGGAAGCCGCCCACCGCGGCCGGATGGCCCCTTCTCATCTATCTCCACGGCTCGCTGACGACGCCGGACAGCCTGTATCTGGAGGGGAGGGCGCTGTTCGATCTCCACGACCAGTACCCGTTGTCGAACAATCCGGCGGTCCAGGGCTTCCTCATCCTTTCTCCGGAAGGGAGGAGGGCGACGCCCTACGCCTCGACGGGATTCGAGACCGGCACCGGGTTTCACTGGGACGAGTGGTACAGGAATTCCGCCGAAAACCTGGACGTGAAAGCCATCGATCACTTTCTGAACCAGGTGGTCGCGATGGGGAAGGTGGACCCGCACCGGATCTATGTTTTCGGCTGGAGCAACGGCGCCTACATGGCTGAGCTCTACGGCATCTGGCGCAGCGACCGGATCGCCGCGATCGGCCAGTACGCCGGAGCCGACCCCTGGTCGCGCGACCCCTGTCCCGTCTCGTTCGAGTATGCCCGGAAGGTGCCGCTGTTCCTGATGCGGAACCTCTGCGACGCGCTGGTTTCCTGTGCCACGACGAGCTCCTGGATCGAGACGCTAGGTCCGCTGGACTGGCCGTTCCAGTACCGGAGCCTGGGGCTGCTCGGCAACGGCGTCGCGGCAGATCGCGCCTGCGTCCCGGCCCAGGACTGCTCGACGGCGCGGGGCATTCTGGAGCATGTCCGCTGGCCGAAGACAGGCGTGCTGACCGAGATGCTGGACTTTCTGAAGCAGCACCCGCTGCCGTAAGGGAGCTCGCGGATCGGACCGTGAATGTTCGGCTGGCACCTATTCGGCACGCACTTGGCGCAGCTCTTTCTGCATTACGGCGATCGAGACGGGCCGAATGCAGAGTGGAAGTTCGACAAGCGTCCGAGTCTATCCAGCAAGTGACGCCCACCCATGGCGAACCAGCTGCATTCATGAAAATCGACTCGAGCCTGCAAGGCCACGACCTGGGCCTCGCGCAGGAAGCGCCGGCGGGCGCTCTGGTTCCTCCTCGCCGGATAGGCTTTTATGCACGAAAACAGACCTAATAGTCTTTACGGGAGGCTAATTTGCATGAAAGGTCATCCGCTAGCCTAAAACAGAGGATTTTCCGGCCGTTCTGGTCCCCTCCGGGCTCGGCGAAGGCCTCACCGGGGATTTCAGGCGTCCGTCAGGCCCGGAAAGGCGTCCGGCGTGCATATTTTCGAAGCCACCGTGCATATTCGTTGCCCATCAGGCTTATTTGTCGTCTCGCCGGCAATCTTGCGCCTGGCGATTCGCGTGAAGCACTTCCGCTGCATGGGCGGCGCGCAGGAGAAACGCTGTCCAAGGTGGACGCTTCATGCTAGCATATACCGATGCATAGGCCGCTCCGGCGGCCGGGAG
>DASWQX010000690.1:0-10297 GCA_036403495.1 Thermoanaerobaculia bacterium | reverse complement strand
GGTTACTTGCCAGTCTACTTCGTCGGTTCTAGCGGAGTCAACGGGGTGGGTCTGCAAAATTTGCCCCGCAGGACAACCACTTCATTAGCCGACTCTTTTCCTGCTTTCCAGGGATTAGCAAAGGGGAGGCGCCGTACCGGGCACCTCCCCGCTTCGCCGAACCCTACTTGTCGTTGTAGACCTCGACGAACTCGTAGATGAAGTTGTTGGTGCCCAGGGCGTCCGAGAACTCGTTGATCACCGGGCCCTTGCCGCAGCCGGTGCCCGCGCCGCTCCCGGGAGTGGGGCCGGTGACGGTGCCGGTGATCGTCGTGGTCGTCCAACTGGCGGCCGTGCCGGCGCGCCAGTGTACTCATAGTGCCCCGGCGCGACCGCCCTGCCCTTCTTGTCGCACCCGTTCCAGGCGTAGTCGACGTGGGCTTGGCCCTCCGCCTCGATGCGGGCCATGCCGCCCGCGACGCGCACCAGGGGCGCCTTGGCATCGGCCATCACACCCGGATCGCCGGCGAGCGGGCCCCGGATCTCCAGCCGCCAGAACGCGCGGCCGAGATTCCCCATCGCCGCCGTCTTCTGGTAGGAGAGGACGGAGAAGAGATGGACCGTGCCGAGATCCCCCGACAGGGCCGGCGAGAACTGATAGACGTCCGAACCGACGAAGGCGATGAAGTCCGACTCGCACTCGTCGTACTGCGCGGTTGCGGCTGAGGCGGGTGCCGAGGCTCGCGAGCATCAGGGCGAAGGCCAGCGGCAGAGCGAGAGACGGGCGAAGCTTCCCGGGACAGCGAAGAGATTTCATGGCTTTTGAGCCCTCCTCCACTGCCGGGTGCGCAAGGCGGGGTCGCGCGAGCCGGTTTGGGTGTAGCATCCGGTCTTCGGCCCACAAATTTCTTCACGACCAAGGAGGAGAGGCTATGAGCTTCATCTGGTTCATCCTGATCGGCCTGGTAGCGGGGTGGTTGGCAGGGCAGGTGATGAAGGGCGGGGGCTATGGAGTCCTCGGCGACATCATCGTCGGCGTCATCGGCGCCCTCCTGGGCGGCTGGATCTTCGGCCTGCTGGGCATCGGCGGAGGCGGTCTGATCGGCAGCCTGATCGTGGCCTTCATCGGCGCCTGCATCCTCATCTGGCTGACGCGGCTCATCAAACGAGCCTGACGGCCGCGGCTCCGGGAAGTCGATGCCGGCGGCTCAACGACCGCGCCGGCATCGCTTCCGGTCTCAACCGCGGGGAGAGAGCGGGGCGGCTCGGGATTGAAATGATCCAGGAACACTGGCACAGCCTCACTCCACCCGGATGGGGCTGACGGATCGAGGGGGAGCGGATGGCCGTCCCTTGGAGCGGGTCATGCGGCGGAATCAATGGGTCAGGGAGAGGATTCCAGCCAGGCTCGATCTTGGACCGGCAGCGATAGAATGCCGCCATGGAAGAAGAAACCCTCAGGAAGCTTGGCAAGAATCTGCTGGGTGGCGCTCTGGTCTTTGCCGGCATCAGCCATCTCACCTTTGCCCGCAAAGCCTTCAGGGCGCAGGTGCCCGATTGGGTGCCGCTCAAGAAGGACGACACCGTCGTTTATTCAGGCATCGCCGAGATCGCGCTGGGCAGCGCTCTGGTGCTGGCGGATGAGGCGCATCAAGAGTCGGTAGGGAAAATAGCCGCGGCGTTTTTCGTGGCGGTGTTTCCGGGGAATGTATCGCAGTACGTGCATCGAAGAAGCGCCTTCGGGCTGGACACCGACGTGAAACGATTGGCGAGGTTATTTTTCCAGCCGGCGCTGGTGTATTGGGCGCTCAAGAGCACCCAAGGAGATGGCGGCGAATAGACGGGATCGTGGTGAAAGCGCTCTGCCGCCGCTCTGAAGCGCTGAGCCCGGACGTCCCGCCAACCCGTCCTGGGATCGTCGGGACGGTCGGCCTGTACTCCTAGCAGTTCGCCCTGCAGAAGGCATCCGTGCTACCCCCGCAACGGAAGCAGGAGTAACAATCGCCGCAGACGTTGCAGCGGGTGCAATACGATGGGGTGGCGCGGCCTGGAGACCACGCAGTTTGGCGGCTGGTTCCTCGCACCTGGTTCCTCCCGCAGCACTTGGTTCCCGCAGAACGTCTCGCGCTCAACATGGAGCGACTCCCGCTCGCCGTGATGCGCGACCTGCGCTTCGAGGCTGAACAGAATCGAAGCCTGCGGCAACCGAGCATCCATGGCTTTCCTGCCCGAGGAAAAGTGCCGCAAATCCAGGCCTCAGCCCTTCGCGGCTCGTCGGGCTCGCTGTCCAACCCCGAAATCCTCCGCATGACCCAGCAAGACCAGGACGTTTCTACGCAAAATTTCCGCGAAATCTAGTATATTCGCGTAGCAACTGAGCTTACAGTCGGCTAAATCTACGTATATGTCCTCATATTAGGCCTTATACGCGGAATATTTGCAGAGATCTGGTCTTAATCAGGCGGGTCATGCGGAGTAAATAACGCAAGCGCATCGGAATATCTCGAATATCGCGGCACAATTCGTAACATTCGCGGAGCAATTCGTGGGTCATGCGGAGGAATCAACGGGTCAGGGAGAGGATTCCAGCCAGGCTCAATCTTGGACCGGCGCGCGGGCGTGCCCCGCGTGACCCCCTCGGGGGTCATGCCCTCCTGAGAGCGCCCGAAGCGCCCGGCCCGGCCGCTCGGGCCGCATCACGCGGCGACCCGCCCCACTGGCGGCTCCAGGCACGGCGCAATTGCAGGTCGGAGCTGAAGCCGGCCACCGCGGCGGCGCGCGTGACCGTCGCGCCGTATTCCAAGGACTGGCGGGCGCGCTCGAGCCGGATCAACCGGAGATAGTGCAACGGCGAGATGCCTGCGTGGTCGATGAACAGCCGCAGCAGGTGACGCTCGGCCGCCTGGCCGACGTGGGCAAGCAACGCCATGTCCCAGTCGCGCTGCGGCTCGGACACGATCGCGTCCTGGACCCGGTGCACGGTCGGGTGGAGGTGGCGGCGGTGCATGTTGAATGGCGACAGCTCGGTGTCGCGCGGGGAGCGCCGCAGGTACACCACCATGTCCTCGGCGACGAGGGACGCCAGAGCCTCACCACACTCCTCGGCGATGAGGTGCAGCGCGACGTCGATCCCCGCCGTGATGCCCGCGCTGGACGCGAGTGGACCGTCCACTACGAACACGCGATTGTCGACGACCTCAGCCTGCGGCGCCAGGGTCCGAAGCATCTGCAACAGCTCGTGGTGCGTGGTGCAGCGGCGGGTGCCGAGCAGCCCCGCCCGCGCGGCGAGCAGGGTGCCGGAGCAGATCGTCACCAGACGGTGCGGCGTGTCCGTGTCGAGAAGCGCGTCCCGCAGCCGATCGCTCAACCATTGCGCGGTCACCGCGATCTCCGGCGTGACCTGCGCCACGTGAGCCGTCGGTTGACCGACCACCACGACCCAGGTCGGCGTGCTGAGCTGCTCCGGCAATGGAACGAGGTCGCTCAGCGCCAGTCCGACCGATGTCGGCAGGGTTGCTACCGGCCCCGCGAAGCCAAGACGAAAGCGTGGCGGCAATCCGCGACGTTCGCGGTGCTGGTTGGCGAGACGAAAGGCTTCCGCCGGGCCGGCGATGTCGAGCAGCAGCGAATGCGGCACGATGACGAAGAGGATGTCGATGAGCTGGGCGCGCGTGATCATGTGCAGAGAGCCATCGAATCAAAGCGTATATCAAACTGACGTAGACGCTGAAAGGGCCGCCGGGCCCGTGCGCCAACCCGATGTCCGAAACTGATTCAAATTTGTCGGCTTGGCGCCGCGACAGGAATTCGGGCCCCCGGTATCTTCCTCGCTGTCGTCATTTGCCGCGGTACGGATCATCGTCTCCAGCGGGAGGATACGCCAATGCGCTTCGACGCAACCCACAACACGCTGATCCTCCTGTCGCTCACCGGGTGGCTCGGGCTCCCCCACTCCGCCGCGCACGCGGCGGACAGCCCGAGGCCGCCGCGGCTCGAAAACACGGTGGACGCGAGAGTCACCCCCGGCGACGATTTCTTCGCCTACGCCAATGGCGATTGGCTCAAAGCCACCGCGCTCCCGGCGGGCAACCCGCGATGGGGAGCCCGCGACGAGCTCGAGGAACAGGCCCGCCGCCGCATCGTGGCACTGCTCGACGCCGCCAGCGCCGCGCCAGCCGGCTCGGCGGCACGCAAGGTGGCGGACTTCCGCGCCGCCTACCTGAACGAGGCCGCCATCGAGGCCAGGGGGCTCGCGCCGCTCAAGCCGCTGCTCGATCGTGTCGAGACGGTTTCCGACAAAGCAGAGCTCGCACGCTGGCTGGGACGCGGTATGCGCGCCGACGTCGACCCGATGGGATTCGGCGTCTACCAGTCCGCCGGCGTGCTGGGGCTTGCCGTGGAGCAGAGCATCCACGGAGAGAAGACCAACAGCGCTTTCCTGGTGCAAGGAGGGTTGGGCCTGCCGGACCGCGACGACTATCTCAGCCCCGACCCCGGGAAGGAGGCGCTTCGCTCACGGTATCGCGAAACCATCCGGAAGATGCTGACGCTCGCCGGCTTCGACCGCGCCGACGAACGCGCGGGCGCGGTGCTGGCGCTGGAATCGGCGCTCGCGCAAAGCCAGGACACGCGGGAAGCGTCGGGAAACGACCATCGGGCCGACACCGTGTGGACGCGTTCCGACTTCGTGCAACGCGCCCCCGGGATGGATTGGAACGGCTTCTTCGGCGCGGCGGGTCTGGCCGGGCAGGGAGAGATCGTCGTCTGGCAGCCGACCGCGGTGACGGGGTTGGCGGCGCAGATCGCGTCGCGACCGCTGGAGGCCTGGAAGGACTACCTGCGCTTCCATGCCCTCCATGATTTCGCCGACGTGCTGCCGCGCGCCTTCGCCGACGAGGCGCTGGCGCTGCATACCGCCACAGGGGCTGGTCCACAGCCCTCCCGTGCCGAACGCGCGCTCGCTACCACGCAATCGGCCCTGCGGGACGCGCTGGGGAGGATGTACGCCGAGCGCTATTTCCCCGCCGATCAGAAGGCGCGCGTCGAGCGAATTTCCGACAACGTCCGCGCGGCGCTCATCAAGCGGGTCGAGGCCGCGACGTGGATGTCACCGGCCACCAAGGCGAGCGCGCTGTCGAAGCTGCGGACGCTGTACGTAGGGATCGGATATCCCGATCAATGGGAAGATGACTCCTCGCTGACCGTGGACCCGGCAGACCCGCTGGGCAACCTTTTACGCGTCTCCGACCGCGCCTATCACAATGCCCTTGCCCGGCTCGGCCAGCCCGTCGACCTGAGGTATTGGTACAGCGCGCCCCAGACGGTCGGCGCGCTGCTCGTGTTCCAGCAGAACTCGTACGTCATGTCGGCCGCGCTGCTGGAGCCTCCCAAATACGATCACTCGTCCTCCGACGCCGCGGCCTACGGTTCCGTCGGGGCGCTCATCGGACACGACCTCACGCACTACATCGACGTGCTCGGCGCGGACTACGACACCGAGCACCGGATGCGGCACTGGTGGACCCCCGAGGACATGCAGCGCTTCCAGGCTCTCACCCAGCCGCTGGCGGATCAGTTCTCGGCGTACCAGCCGCTCCCCGGCCTCTCGATCAACGGCAAGCTGACGCTCACCGAGAACATCGCCGACCTCGGCGGCCTCGCCGCCGCGTTCGACGCGTACCGCAAGACGCTCGGCAGCAGGGTGACGGATAAGGCCTACGTGCGGGAGCAGGACCGGGAATTCTTCGTCGCGTACGCGCAGACCCAACGGCGGAAGATCAGCGAGGGCGCCCTGCGAAAGCAGGTGGCTACCAGCGATCACGCGCCGGAGGACTACCGAGCCGACGCGGTTCGCAATCTCGATGCATGGTACGACGCGTTCGACGTACTCCCGGGGCAGCGGCTGTACCTCCAGCCCTCGGCGCGCGTGCGGGTCTGGTAGCGTCGGCCTCGAGGCCAACCATGCGTGTCACCGTCTGTGAATTGCCGCATGAGCCGGGAGCACTGGCCGCCGCATGGGCCGCACTGTGCGAGCACACGGTGCGCCACGCGTCCGAGCTGGTGCTGCTGCCGGAATTCGCAATGGTCGATCCGGTCTGGCAGGACGAGCTCTTCGACGCTGCCCGCTGGGCGGCCGCGCAGGCGCTCAGCGAGGTCTGGCGCCATCGCCTCCCCGAGTTGCGCGCCGCGCATGTCGTGGGGACCCGTCCCGTCACGATCGACGGCCGGCGCTTCAACCAGGGATTCCTCGAGTCCGCCTCCGGCGACCTGATTCCGTTGCGCCGCAAGTTCTTCCTGCCGGATGAACCGGGAAGCTGGGAAGCGAACTGGTTCGACCCGGGTGATTCCGATTTCCCCGAATACCACGTCGACGCGTGGTCGTTCGGCCTCAACATCTGCACCGAGCTGTGGGCCTTGGAGACCTACGCCGCCTATGCCGCGCGCGGCGTGCCGGTCATCCTGTCGCCACGCGCAACGGCGGCCGCCACGACGGCCAAGTGGCTGTCGGTAGGCGTGGTGGCGGCGGTACGCTCGGGTGCCTTCAGCCTTTCCTCCAACCGCGTGGATCCAACGGGTGCCTGCGGTGGCGGCGGATGGATCATCGATCCGAACGGAAACATCCTGGCACAGACGACCCCCGACGCACCATTCGCGACGGTCGACATCGACCTCTCCGCCTCGGCGGCGGCGCGGGACGATTATCCCCGCTACGTGTTCAGCGGGAAACGGCAGTGATCGCGGCCCTGGAGAGGAATGAGCATCGCCATCGATCCCAGGAAACGGCTGGAATCTATTCGGCCTCGTCTGGGAGGGCAGCGACCGCCCTTCGAGATCGGGGTAAAGAACCTCGCGGGGCAGCGGCTGCCCTCCGAGATTTTCTGTCAGGTTCTCGGAGGGCCATGGCCGCCCTCCGAGACCGCCCGAGAGAGTCTCGCGGGGCAGCCATTGCCCTGCGAGATTCCCAACCAGAGCCTGGGAGGGCTGCGGTTGCCCTCCGAGATCCTGCACGAACAGGTCGCAGGGCGACGATGGCCCTCCCAGAGAGCGGGACGACGGATTCGGAGGGGCAGCCGCCGAAGACGAGCGGGATGAGGGCCCGAGCGATCTTGGAAGCTGCGGATTGGATGGCGCGCTGATCTCTTCGGAGGGCGCCGCGTGCCCTCCTGCCGGCCCTCGCCGCCGACCTCTCCGATCAGCCCTCGCCAGCAAGGCTCGTCGCACCCTCAGGACTGGCCGGAAGCCCACGTCTCCCGCGAGGCCAGTCCATAGAGGAGGATTCGTCGTCTCAGACGGAAGCCTAGCGCCGTGCGGACGGCGCCAGCCGCCCGCAGGGGTTCCTACCTGGCTGAGCTGAGGACGACGGAGATCAGCACAAAGGCTGGTCCGGATTGGTTGGGATCGGCCTGGATGAATAGCAGCCCCAAGTGCCGGAGCACTGGCAGTATCCTTGGCCGTAGTACCCCCAGCTACAGGGAACGGCGCTCTGACTGTTCGGAGACCACGAACAGCTCTGTCCCTGCAAGTCCATGCAGCAGGCTTCATCGGGCTCAGGCTCAGGAGGCACGAAAATCGCTCTGGCTGGATTTGCTACCGAGAACACGATGGAGAGACCCACGATGAGACCACACAAGACGACATTTCTCTTCATCTTTCCTTCTCCCTTTTTAGAACGATCGGTTTCAAACGACGGGGACGAACAAAACTTGGTCGTGCCGCCGCCCAGGCAACTCGCGGTGCACGTCGACTTCTCCGGGAGTTGGGCGCTCGTAGCGGCCAAGGCTAAGGCATTCTGCTGAGTGCCACAGCTATCGGAGGCCATGACCGGACCCAGAATCGCGGCCAGGGTCTCCTCCGAAAGAGGTACCAGGCTAGGCGTCTGGGCGAAGCCTACGAAGGAAATGAAGAGAACGGCACACGCGAGCAGTGAGGCCTTTCTCATGGATGTCTCCTTCATGGAAGAGTAGCACAAGTCTAGTATATTCGCTGATTGGAAAATATCAAGGCAGGCGTAACCTTCCGCGAGATGTCTCTCTTGGACCAGCTAAGCGATCCTCAGCCTGCCTCAGGGTCTGGGAGATGAGTCTACGGGCAGTACAATCCGCAGTTGCAGCGGCAGCTTTCGATCGTCCAAGCGCTTCCAGGAAACGGCTGGATCTATTGTGGGAAACATCCTGGCACGGACGACCCCCGACGCACCCTTCGCGACGGTCGACATCGACCTCTCCGCCTCGGCGGCGGTGCGGGACGATTATCCCCGCTACGTTTTCAGCGGGAGACGGCAGCAATCGGGGCCCTGGAGATCATGAAACGGCGTCTCCACCGTCACGACGGTGCGAAGCACCGCCGGATCGGGTATCTTCCCTGTCGAGGCTCTCGGAAGCTCATTCCTCGCGCCAGCCCGTCGCAAACCCAAGCGGTTCTAGGGCGAGCAAGTTCGGAGGCCGGCGCTGGTATATTGGGCGCTCAAGAGCACCCAGGGATACGCCGGCGAAAGGACAGAGATAGATGACAGATCCGAATCTCGACCCGTCCTGGGTAAGGGGACTCGACGTGAGCCACCAACAGGGCACCGTGGACTGGAACCGCTTGGCCATGCAGGGCTTTGGGTTCGCCTTCATCAAGGCGACGGAGGGTTCCTCCTTGACCGATCCCGAATTCATCTCCAACTGGTCCGGCGCAAAGGCGGCGGGGCTGGTCCGTGGCGCTTGTCACAGCTACTCTCCCGGCAGCGACCCGCAACAGCAGGCCGAGCACTTCCTCGACACCGTCTGGCCGGGCGGTGGGCAACTCGCGCCGGGGGACCTGCCGCCAGTCCTCTACCTTTGGACCATCGGCGGCCAGAGCGCCGGGGAGGTCGTCCAGGATATCCAGAGGTGGCTCTCGCTGGTCTCCCAGAGGACGCAGCGAATCCCCATCCTCTCCACGAGCCCTGAGGTCTGGGCTGGCCTGGAGACTACGCAGTTTGGCAATTATCCACTCTGGGTGACCCAATCCGGCGCCGCGGCGCCGGCACTGCCAGCGAGCTGGCAGCAGTGGCGCTTCTGGCAGTACTCGACCGGCGGCAGCGTGGATGGGATCGGCACTGAGGCGAGCCTTGACGTGTTCCAGGGGGGTCTGGGAAGCCTCCAGCGGATAGCGTCCAGCGCCTCGATGACCTGACCCGGAGTCCGCGCGAAGCGGATGGCTGACGTTTGGGTGGCACCTGGTTCTCTGGGCTCCGATCAGCACGTCCTTGGTGAGCCGAAGAGAAGCTTTCTAGCGGGTATTCCCCATTCGCCAGAAAAG
Source organism: Thermoanaerobaculia bacterium (assembly GCA_036403495.1). Taxonomy (GTDB): domain Bacteria; phylum Acidobacteriota; class Thermoanaerobaculia; order Multivoradales; family UBA5704; genus DATARR01. The sequence goes on along the minus strand of DASWQX010000690.1, from coordinate 1,033 downwards.
CTGTGGCGCGACTTCTACTTCCCACAACACCTCTTAAATTTCTTTCCACTCATACACGGACATGTTTCGTTTCGCCTCACCTTTACCTCCCGCGTAGTACCGTCACGATGACAATGAATTCCAAATTGCCACTCAGAACTTCTGCGAAGGGCGGCAGGTATCTCTAAACTGGCCTCGCGCCCCCTTAACATGACAAAAATGTAGGAAACGCCGGACTTCCCACTACGGCTTTCAACCAAAGCGGCGACGCCCAAAGTAGTTGTGTCGTCGGCCGCCCCACTCTCAAGGGCTTGAACATGACGCAAAGACGTGAGCAGAGTAAACTCTGCAAGCCAATCCTTCTCATCAGCCCAGTGTCTATAATGAGAGCAAGCAAATACCATTCTATCACGATCATCAAGTACAACCAACCCGCTCGAAATGCGCCTACCGCTCGCCATCTCGGAACGTTTTCGCAAAAGCCATCTACCAATTCCGGACTGAACTTGAGGCGGCACGACATCCAAGAATTCAACGATCGCTCGATACTCCTCTGCGGAAGTCCATGGAATTATTCCATCAGATGGCCAGACCTTGTCGAGAACATCGTGGAAGATATCGGTCCCCAGTTCATCGAAGGTGTCTTTATCAACAAGATAAGGCAAGGACCCAGGGTTGGCCTCTAGCTCTGCATTCCTCATAGCTGCATACCGTTCGGATTCGTGTCCTAGCGTCACATGGTGCTCACCACGCAGGATTCTATGGACGTACTCGATCACAGCAGAGGTCGAGCGAAGCCTTCGTTGGAGTGCGCACCAGTCGCTGAAAGTGAACCAGACAACTCCAGGCACAAACCCTAGGTCCACTTCGGATGCTTGTGGATGGTCTATAACCACAATGATCGGCCATTCTCGTGTGTCATGAGAGACCGAGCACTCGTACATGCTTCGGACGTCGGCAGGAAGACTGTAGGCGCGCACAGGCAAAACAACGATGGGGGTGCCGAGCGCTTGACGACGAGCAAGTTCACGCTGCGTGCCCAAGCCTTGGTTCA
>DASWQX010000689.1:0-7784 GCA_036403495.1 Thermoanaerobaculia bacterium | reverse complement strand
GTGATCGTGCGGGAATTCCTCGGGTTTGAGGAAATTGCGGCGGCGGATCTCGTTTTGATCGATCCCCAGCTCGCGGGCGGCGAGGTCCATCAGCCGCTCGATCACGAACACGCCGTGCTGGCGGCCGGCGCCGCGGTAGGGGGTGACTGTAGTCTTGTTGGTGAACACCGCCTTGAATTCGCTCTCGTAGGCGGGCACGCGGTAGGGACCCACTACGGTGCACTGGCTGTTGAGCGGCACGGTGAGGCCGTAGGGATCGTAGGCGCCGGTGTCGTGCAGGAAGGAGTCCTTAACGCCGAGGATGCGGCCGTCGCGAGTCAGGGCGATCTCGGCGTCGTGGATCTGCCCGCGCTCCTGGGTGGTGGCGACGAAGTTCTCCGCGCGATCCTCGATCCATTTCACCGGCCGCTCGAGCTGCAAGGCGATCCAGGGGATCAGCACCTCCTCCGGATAGAACATCATGATCTTGGGGCCGAAACCGCCGCCGATGAACGGCGTCACCAGCCGCACCTGATGCTCGGAGAGGCCCAGCATGGCGGCCAGGCCGTTGCGCACTGGGATCGGCGCCTGGGTCGTATCCCAGATCGTGAGTTTCTGCGCGCGTGCGTCCCACTGGGCGACCACTCCGCGGTTCTCGATCGCCGCCGCCGCGCCGCGGTCGTAGTGGAAGCGGCGGCGGATCACCACGTCGGCCTGCGCCCTGGCCGCCGCGTAGTCCCCCTTCTTCTGCGGAACATAGGCGGCGAGGTTCGAGCCCACATCCTCGTGCACCAGCGGGGCGCCGGGCGCCAGTGCCTTCTCGATGTCCACCACCGCCGGAAGCGGCTCGTAGTCGACCTCGATGTCCGGCAGCGCGTCCTCCGCGACGTAGCGGGAGACGGCGACGACCACGGCGATCGGCTCGCCGAGCTGGCGCACCTTATCCTTGGCGAGAGGGACCTGCGTCCGCTCGTTGAACACCATCCCCTCCACCGGCGGCGGCGGCACCAGCAGCGGCCCATGCCGCCAGTAGCTCCCGAGATCCGCCGCCGTATAGACCGCGATCACCCCCTCCCGCCGCCGCGCCCGCGAGGCGTCGATCCCCAGGATACGGGCATGAGCGTAAGGGCTGCGCAGGAAGGCCACGTGCACCATCCCGGCAAGATCGAGGTCGTCCACGAACAGCGCCCGCCCGGTCAGCAGGCGGGGGTCTTCGTTGCGCTTGATGCGGGCACCGATCATCTCTCCTCCACGAACGCCACGATCCGCGCGAAGGCGGCCTCGCCGCCGCGGAAGCGGAAGGGGAAGCAGCCCAGCCAGACGCGCTGATCGAGCACCTCGTCGATCTGGCCGCCGACGTTCTCGGCGTGGAAGACGCCGCGCGGGAAGAGCTTGACGTGCATGCACTGGTAGTCCTCGGGCCAGGGGAACGCCTGGTCGAGCGGCATGCCGATCACCTTCTCGACCTCGGAGATGAGGTCGGGGCGCGCCTTGCGCACGTTGGTGTTGAACGGGTGGTCGGCGGCGATGCAGTCCACCGCCAGCCAGCGGATGCCGCGGTCGAGCACCCAGTCGACGAAGCGGCTCTGCGGCCCCGGGTGCTTGAGGAAGCAGCGCGGCAGGTCGGCTTTCTCCTGGTTGCGGACCTTGTACCAGTCCTCGTTGTAGAAGTGGTGATAGCCGGTATGGATCACCAGGATGTCGCCGCGCTGGATGGTAATGCCGGTCTTGCGCTCCCACTCCTCGAAGTGCTCGGGACCGTAGATCTGATAATCGCCGATGCCGAATTGCGAGAGGTCGACGATGCACGCAGGTCCCACCAGCGTATCGATCGGGATCCCCGAGATGTCCGGACCGGGATCGTAGAAGTGGATCGGCGAATCGAGATGGGTGGCGATGTGATTGGTGGACGAGATGAACTGCGCGTTCACCCCTTCGAAAGCGAGCCGCTTGACCCACTTCACGGTCGGCCCCTCGTAGAACGCGAACGAGGGCGAATCGGCGCTGAAGTTCTGCGACAGGTCGAGGATCTTCACCTTGCTCAGATCATAGGGGACGTACACGGCGGCTCCTCCTTTATATGTCATATTTTTCCGCGAAGGCGATCAACGCCCTTTCGAAGATCTCCATCGGCGGGCGGACCAGGCCGGCGCCGACCTGGCCGACGCCGGCCTGCTTGTGGGCGATGCCGGTGTTGACGCGCGGCGTGATCCCGAGCTCGACGACGCGGCGCAGGTCGATCCCCACGGGCGAGCCGCGGAAGCCGAGGGCGGGAAGGGTGAATTGTGGGTGCTCGGCGGCGGTGATCTCGTACATCTCCAGCGTGGAATTCAGGGCGTCGCGCGGCGTGCCGCCGATGAAAGTGACGATCGCCGGGGCGGCGGCCATCGCGAAGGCGCCGATGCCGGCCGTCTCGGTGATCGTGCTGTCGCCGATGTCGGGGTTGGCGTCGGCGTGCGAGAAACCGGGGAAGTAGAGGCCGACCGGCACCTGCGCCGGCGCGGTGAACCAGTGGTCGCCGAGGCCGCTGACGCGGAGGCCGAAGTCGGTGCCGTTGCGGGCCATGGCCGAGACGATCGTGCTCCCCTCGACGCCGTGGCCGGCGTCGGCCATCGCCTTGCAGGCGGCCATCACCGGGTTGAGCACCGACAGCGGATTGTCGCCGAGGAACCGCAGGATCTCCGCCAGGACGTCCGCCGGCAGGCCGCCTTGAGCGAGCGCCGGCGCCAGGAGCTTGAGGAAGAGGAGCGAGCCGGCCTTGTTCCGATTGTGCCCCTCGTCGCCCATGTGCAGCGCCTCGGCGATCAGCGACCGCAGGTCGATGCCGCCCAGCCGGCCGAGCGCCGCGTCGAGGGCGGGCGCGAGGACGCCGTTCATCCAGCGGAGCTTCGCGAGCACCTCGGCGCTGAACGCGCCGTAACGGAGAACCTTGCCGTACCCCTCGTTCAGGTTCGAGAAGGTGCGATGGCCGTGGACGGGATCGTCGACCACGTAGACCTGCATCGAGGGGGAGATCACGCCGGCCATCGGACCGACGGCGGCATGGTGGTGGCAGGGCTCTAGCCGCACCTCGCCGCGCTCGACGAGGGCGGCCGCCGCGGCTTCGTCGCCGGCACGCCCCTCGTACAGGAGAGCGCCGATCACGGCGCCGCGCAGGGGACCCGAGGCGCGCGCCCACTCGATCGGCGGTCCGGCGTGGAGCAGGAGGTCGTCCGCCATGCCGGGGATGACGTCGCGAGCGGCGCCGAGCCCCTGGAGGACCGGCCGGGCGGCCAGCATGCGCTCGACGGCGGTGCGGTTGGCGTGATCGATGTCCATCCTCAAGCCCTCATCCGCGCCAGGATACCGGCCAGTTTCTCGTTGCCTCCCGCCGGCGGTCGCCACTCGACGTGGACGGCGGCGGCGCCCTGTGCGACGAGGCTGTCGTGGAAGGATTCCAGGCCGATATTGATGGCGGCGACAGGCGCGTGCAGCGCCTCCAGGGGGACCGGAATCTCGGCGGCCTCTACGGGCGCCGGCAGGCGCCGTACCGCGAAGTCGACCAGCTCGCCGACGGTGCGGACGATGTGGGCTCCGGCGCGCTCCAGGGTCTCGATCTGAACCTTGAGATCCTGCGGATCCTCGTCGGTGCCGATCACCACGGCGGCCACCGCCAGCTCGCGTCCGGCGGCGCGGGCCTCGTCCAGGACGCGGGCAATGGCGGGACCGAGCTCGCCGGCGGGATCGGCGTGGGCGCCTTCGCCCAGCACGACGTCGAGGAGGATCAGGGCGACGTCCGGGTCGGCCGCCTCCTGCCGCAGGAGCCGCAGACGGAGATCCTGATCGATCATCGGATGCAGGCGGCCGACGGTGAATTCGTCGGCGCCGAGGTCGAGGATCTTGCAGGCCTGGGGAGGGAGGACCGCCGAGAGCCCCCGGTGTGCCTCATAGGCCAGCGTGCCTCCCGAGAAGAGCCCGCACAGGCGGCCGGATTGCTCTTTCCCCTCTCGTCCCTGATGTCCCTGGAGTCCCTGCGGTCCCTCCTTCGCTGCTTCGATCGCCAGCTCCGCGGCCTCGCTCAAGGACGCCGCGAAACGCAAATTTCCTATCCGGCGTCCAGGGAGCGGCGCGCCGAGGAAATACACCACCACCGGCTTGCCCGCCGAGCGGGCCTGCCCGAGCAGCCGCGCCGCCACCGCGGGCGCGGGGGGCTTCGAGATCAGCACGATGGCCCGGGTCTCGGGGTCGCGGCGGAGGAGGTCGAGCGCCTGAAAGGCGGCGATCCCGCCGACCTCTTCCGTGAGGTCGCGCCCACCGGTGCCGATCGCCTGCGAGATCCCCGAGCCGAGGGCTTGGAGGTGGCTCATCACCGCTTGCAGCCCGGTGCCGGAGGCGCCGATCAGGCCGATGGGACCGCGGCGCACCCGGTTGGCGAAGCCGAACCCGACGCCGCCGATCACCGCCGTGCCGCAGTCCGGCCCCAGCACCAGGAGGCCGCGCTCGCGCGCCGTCTTCTTGAGCGCCACCTCCCGCTCCGCCGGCACGTTGTCGCTGTAGAGGAAGACGTTGCGGCCCTGCGCGAGAGTCTCCGCCGCCACATCCGCCGCATGCCGGCCGGGGAGCGAGATCAGCACCCAGCGCGCCGCGGGCAGGAGCTTCAGAGCGGAGGCGAGGCTGCGCGGCCGGAAATCCTGGCCGTCCGCCGAGCTCCCGCGCACCTGGAGCAGGGCGTCGACTCGCGCCAGCACCTCGGTCGCCCTCTCGTCGCTACCGGCCTTGACGGCGATCAGCAGGTCGTGAGGGCCTGCGACGACCTCTCCGTCCGGCAGCAGGCCACTCGCCGCCAGCAGCTCGCGGTTGACCGGCGTCGCCATCATAACGCCGGCGTCGAGCACACCCGGCAGCGCGGCGAGGGCCCGCTGGAGCTGCATCAGCACGACCGAGTCGTAGTACGACCCGGGGCGGACGGCGCAGCGGACGGCAAGCGCGGAGCTCACGGCTTCAGCACGCGCTCCAGGTCGGCCGCCCAGTGGAGCAGATCCTCGTCGTCCCCCATCACGGAGGCCACCTGGAGGCCCATCGGCAGGCCCTCGTCGTTCCGCCCGGCCGGCAGCGAGATCGCCGGCATGCAGGCCTGGGTCCAGGGGAGGTTCATCACCGGATCGCCGGTGAAGTCGAGCCCCGGCGGCGCCGGACCCACGGCCGACGGCGAGATCCAGAGGTCGAAGCGGTGGCGGTCCATCAGCCGCGTCAGCTCGTCTCCCAGCCGGGCGCAGCCGGCGAGGTCGTGCGCCAGCTCTTCGTCGGTGATCGCCTGCCCCTGCCGGATCAGCTCGGCTGTCCGCGGCTCGTAGCGCTCCGCGAAGCGGGCGAACCAGCGGCGGTGGACCCTGGCTGCCTCCGCCGCGACGACCCGGTAGTGGCGCGCTACCACCTCCTCGAAGTCGTCCATGGCAGGGACCGGCAGGATCTCGTACCCCGCGTCGGCCAGGCGGTCGCAGACGCTCCGGAAGTGGGCCATCCCCTCGCGCGAGACGCGGGAGAGGTAGGGCCCCACCGGCACGGCCAGCCGCGGCTTGCGCTCCGGCGGATAGGGGCGCCAGCGCTCGCAGAGCACGCTGGCGACGAGGCGCGCCGGCTCCACGCCGCGGGTGAAGAAACCCACCTCGTCGAGCGAGGGGGCGAGCGGGATCATGCCGCTCCTCGCCACCTGCGTCCGCGAGGGCTTGAAGCCGACCACGCCACAGAAGGCGGCCGGCCGGAGGATCGAGCCGATCGTCTGGGTGCCGAGGGCCACGGCGCAGAGGCCGGCCGCGACGGCGGCGGCCGAGCCGCTGCTCGATCCTCCCGGCGTGTGCTCCAGGTTCCGCGGGTTGCGGGTGGGGCCAGGGGCGAAGTAGGCGAACTCGGTGGTGATGGTCTTGCCGAGGATCAGCGCGCCGGCCTTCTTGAGCGCCGTCACGCTCGGCGCCTCCCGGCCGCCGAGGACGCTGGGCGGCAGGCGGCTGCCCGCCCGGGTCTTGAAGCCGTCGGCGTGGAAGATGTCCTTCACCCCCACGAACACTCCGAACAGCGGCGGGCGCCGGCCCTCGTCGGGCCAGAGCATCTCCAGCTCCGCCAGCTCGCGCCGCAGGCGTTCGAAGCGCCCCTCTTCCGGCACGAAAGCCTGCACGGCGGGCTCGCGCTCGGCGAAGCGGGCCTCGAGGGCGTCCAGCTCCGTCATCCCACTCCCCGCTGCCGCTGCGCCGCGAGCTTCACGGCGTCCACGATGTGCTGGTAGCCGGTGCACCGGCAGAGGTTGCCGGAGATCGCCTGGCGGATCTCCTCCTCGCTGGGATCCGGGTTCGCCGCCAGGAAGGGGACGAGGGTCATCAGGAAGCCCGGCGTGCAGAAGCCGCACTGCAGGCCATGGCACTCCCAGAAGGACTGTTGCAGCGGGTGGAGCTCGCCGCCCGGCAGCGACGAGGGGGCCAGGGCCTCGACCGTGGTGACGGCGTGACCGTCCGCCTGCACGGCGAACAGGATGCAGGAGCGCACCGGCTCGCCGTCGAAGAGGAGGGTGCAGGCGCCGCACACCCCGTGCTCGCAGCCCACGTGGGTGCCTGTCAGGCCGAGGTCGTGGCGCAGGAAGTCGGAGAGCAGCAGGCGCGGCTCGACCTCGCGTTCGTGGACGCGGCCGTTGACCGTGACCGAGATCCGGATGGGGGCGATATCCAGGCTCATGAGGGGTCCTCTCCGCGCCGGGCCCGATCGGCCGCGAGCCGCAGAGCCCGGCGGGTCAGCACGCGCGCCAAGTGGCGCTTGAACTCAGTCGTGGCGTGAACGTCGCTCCGCGGCTCCATCTCGTCGCGTGCCGCCGTCTCCGCCGCGGCGTCGAGGGCCGCCGCGGTCAGCTCCTCGCCGGCCAGCCCCCGTGCAGCCGCCTTCGCCTCGACCGGGCCGTCGCCGACGCTCAGAAAAACCAGCCGCGCCTCGCGGCAGCGGCCGGACTCGTCGAGGGTCACCCGCGCCGCCAGGCCGACCTGGGCGTAGTCGCCGTGGCGGCGGGCGATCTCCAGGAACGCCCAGCCGGTGCGGGCGGGGGAGGGCGGGATGGCGGCCTCGACCAGCATCTCATCCGGCGCCAGCGCGGTGGTAAACAGGCCGGCGAAGAAGTCTCCGGCTTCCACCCAGCGATCACTCCCGCCGGCACCGCCGGCCCGGCGCAGGCGGAGGCGGGCGTCGAGGGCCACGGCGAGCGCCGGCAGCTCGGCGGCGGGATCGGCGTGCGCCAGGCTGCCGCCGAAGGTGCCCCGGTTGCGGATCTGCGGGTGGGCGATGAAGGGCATCGCCTCGTGGAGCAGCGGCGCGCGGGCGGCCACCAAGGGGTCGCGCTCGAGCCGCCGCTGCCGCGCCATGGCGCCGATGCGCAGAGTGCCGTCCTCGTCGGCGCGGATGAAGTCGAGCTCGGAGAGCCGGTTGATGTCGACCAGCAGCGCCGGCTCGGCGAGCCGGAAGTTCATCACCGGGATCAGGCTCTGGCCGCCGGCGAGGATCTTGGCCTCGCCGCCATGCCGGGCGAGCAGCTCCAGCGCGGCCTCCAGGGAGACCGGGGCCTGATACGCAAACGGGGCGGGCTTCATGCGGGCGTCCCCTCCTGGGCCTGCGGCCTCGACGGACGATGGACGGATTGTATCCCCGCGAGATAATAATCGCCCTCCTGCCTTCCTTGACAGATTTCAAACGCTGTTTCAAACTCCATTTGAGATGGAGCCAGAGACTCACGCCGAGGGGGGGCCCACCCGGGAGCGCCTGATCGAGGTGGCCGAGCGCCTGTTCGCCGAGGG
>DASWQX010000688.1:0-2485 GCA_036403495.1 Thermoanaerobaculia bacterium | reverse complement strand
CGCCGCCGGCTTCGGCGTCTCGCTGGCCTTCTGGGGCTTTTGCGGCTTCTTCACCGGCTTGTCGGGGAGCTCCGGCACCTCCTCCCGCGACGGCTTCGGCGCCGGGCGCTCCGGCTTGGGCTCCGACTTCGGCGGCTCGGGCGCCGGGGGCTCCTCGGCGGCCGGCGCCGGCGTGGGAGCGGGCTTCTCGACCGGCGGACGGCTGGCGGGCCTGCGCACGCCCAGCGCCTGGGCGGGAATGATCTGCACCGGGACGAACGCGAGCGGCGGCGGCGGGGGAGTGAGGCGCGGCAGCAGCAGGACCAGCGCCACCCCGGCGCCGTGCAGGAGAGCGGCGGCGGCGACGCTCAGCACCTCCGGGCGGCGGCTCTCGCGCCGCGATCGCCGGTCGAGGATGCGGTCGACCGCCAGGCTCACGACGTGCGCCGTCCCCTCGTCGTCTCGGCGTGACGGTCGGTGACCATGCCCACGTGCACGATCCCCCCCTGGTGCAGGATGTCGAGCACCTCGATGACCTTGCCGTAGGGGACGTCGCGGTCCCCCTTCAGGAACACCGTGTCATCGCCGCGCGTGGCGATCTGCGCCTTCAGGCGGGAGACCAGCTCGTCGGTCTCGACCGCGTTCTCCCGCAGGTAGATCCGGCCGTTGCGGTCGATCGAGATCACCAGCGGGTCCTGCATCCGCAGCGGCAGGTTCGGGGCGTTGGCCTTCGGCAGGGCGACCTCGACCCCCTGGTGGAGCATGGGGGCCGCGATCATGAAGATGATCAGCAGCACCAGCATCACGTCCACCAGAGGAGTGACGTTGATGTCGGCGAGGACCGGCTCGTCTTCGCTGCCGTTGCCCAGAGTGAACGCCATCTTCGAATCCCCTCTATCCTTGAGACACGCTCAGGTGAAGTTTCGTTCCGCGAGGTTCAGGAATTCGAGGGAGAAGTCTTCCATCCGCATCCGCAGCCGCCGGGAGTACTGGGAGAAGTAGTTATAGCTGATCAGCGCCGGGATGGCCGCGGCGAGACCGGCGGCGGTGTTGATCAGCGCCTCGGCGATGCCGGGGGCCACCGCCACGATCGAGGTCGAGCCCTGGAGGCCGATGTCGTTGAACGCCTGCATGATCCCCCACACCGTGCCAAAAAGGCCGATGAAAGGCGTCGCCGAGGCGGTAGTGGCGAGGAAGCCGAGCCAGCGGGTGACCCCCTGGAGCTCGACATTGACGGCGCGGGTCAGCGTCCGTTCGAGCGCCGGCACTGAAGTGATCCGGTAGGCCCGCTTCTCGCCGGGGCGGTCGGGGTCCGGGGCGTTCTTGATCTGGCCGTCGATCTCGGCGTAGCCGGCCTGGAAGATCCCCACCAGCGGCGAGGAGCCGAGCTTGGTCGACTGCGCGTTGACCTCGCTGAAGCGCTGGCTGCGGTGGAACGCCTCGAGGAACTTCTCGCTCTGGCCGTCGGCGCGGCGGAACTGCACCAGCTTGCCGAGGACGATCGCCCAGGAACCGAGCGAGAACAGCGCCAGGAGGACGAGGATGAACTTCGCCATCCCCCCCGCCTGCAGAAAGAAGCGGAAGATGCCCGGCCCGGCGGGGCCGCCGGCCTGCAAGAACATCAGAGCGGTCGTGAACATTCGTACCCTTTCACCCTTCTTACGCCCATCACGGGGTCAACGTACCATGCCCCGCGGCATGAGCAAAGAGTGTGCCTGAGAGTAAATCACCAAATGAAGCAAGATAGATATTGACATTATCCTGGTCTTTGAATAAGCTCTGCTTTCACCGTTCGACTTAGATGGAGACATCAATGAGAAAGAGAATGACCCTGCTGGTGGCCGGCCTCCTCCTGACTGCAGCTCTCGGAACTCAAGCCCATGGAGCTCAGCTCCAGTCACAGGTTATTCAAACCCCTGATAACGCTTGCTATCTCGTCACGACGGATGCCAACGGCACGGTGACTTCGATCAGGCAGGTTCCGTGCCCTGTCTCTACGAGCGCGAGCTGATGAGGGCAGCACGTCCTCAAAGACGCTGATCTGAACGATTCCTTCCTTATTTCTCGCGGCCTCCGGGGATTCTCGCTCCCCGGAGGCTTGCGAGCCTCCGCACACTCCCGGGAGTTCTCAAGGATCGAGCTGCCAGGCCTTTTCCGCCCATGGTAGTCTCGCCTCCGCCCCCTCACGGCACTCATAGGGCTGTGACGGGGCCGGAGCCCGGTCGTTTTTCCCAACCCAGGAGAGAGTATGAGCGGTCGAGTCGTGATTACCGGCGCTTCGGGCGCCCTCGGGCGGAGCGTGGTGGAGCGGTTCCTGGGAGCCGGCGACCGCGTGTTGGCCGTCGGCGCGACGGCGGCCGGCCTGGCGGAGCTGGAGGCTCTGGGCGGCGGCGAGCGCCTGAGCCTGCGGAGCGCCGATCTGTCGTCCACTTCTGAGGTGGAGCGGCTGTTCGACGAGGAGGAGGCCGGCGCCGGAGTGCCGCGCGCGGTCGTCCATCTGGTCGGC
>DASWQX010000687.1:0-2526 GCA_036403495.1 Thermoanaerobaculia bacterium | reverse complement strand
CTGGCTCCCGTCATTGCGAAGATCTCGCCGTCGAGATAGTCGTGCCGTATCTCGGATTGACGCTCGAACGCCAAATATTCCGCGATAGTGAGACGCTGATGGGGATCGGTGGCCATGGCGGGGCCTTTACTCGAACACCCGCTCGTAGAGATCGCCGAGGAGAAGCCTGCAGCCGATGGCGGGCATCTCGAGGAGATCCTCCAGGCTCGTGAGGTCGTTCCGCCGCCACTCGTTCCCCTGCCGCGAAGAATGCTCGACCCGGGGGTGGTCCTGCGCGACGAGGACCATCTCGGCGAGCGAGGGGATCGACCGGTAATGGTCCGACTTCGTACGCCGGTCATAGGCCTCGGTCGAAGGCGAGAGGACCTCGACGAGCAGAGTGGGGTTCAGCAGGGTATCGAAGTGGGTGTCGTCGAATCGCGGCTCGCCGCAGACCACGACGACGTCGGGATAGGTGAAAAGGCCGGCGGGCGTGCGGACCCTCATCGCCTCCATATACGCCTCACAGGGGCGCTGTCGAAGCTGGTTCCCGATCTCCCGGAAGAAGTTCCCCGCGATCAGGTTATGGATCCGGCTGGCCCCTGTCATCGCGAAGACCTCGCCGTCCAGGTAGTCGTTCCGCGTCTCCGCTTGACGCTCGAACGCCAAATATTCCCGAATGGTGAGCCGCTGATGGGGATCGGTGGCCATGGCGTAACTCTAACACGCTCTATGGCGATGCCACAGAGGGCGGCTGGCGCCTCCACCTGCGGTGCATCCACACCCACTGCTCGGGCCGGCGGCGGATCTGCTCTTCGATCCTGGCGGTCATCAGGGCGGTGGCCTCGACGGGGTCGGCGGGGAGGTCGAGCGCGGGCTGGAAGCGGACGCGGTGGTTTCCGTTCTCCAGGCGCTCGATGAAGACGGGGACTACCGCGGCGCGCTGCTTGAGGGCGATCTTGGCGGCGCCGATCGGGGTGAACGCCGGGCGCCCGAAGAAGGGGACCCAGACGCCGTCCATCTTGCCGCTGTCCTGATCGATCAGCATCCCCAGGGCGCCCCCTCGCCGCAGGGTGGCCAGGAGCTGGCGGACGGCCCCTTCCTCGCCGCGCTCGATCGTCGGGGTCCCGAAGCGGGCCCTCAAGGCCGCGAGCATTTCCTGCTGCTCCGGCTCGTCGAGAGAGCGGGCCACCACCGTCATCGCCACCCCCCGGCAGTTGACCGCCGCGCCGAGCAGCTCCCAGTTGCCGCAATGGCCGGTGAAGAGGACCAGCGGGCGCCCCTCGCGGCGCACTTCCTCGATCACCTCGAACCCCTCGACCTCGACGACCGAGCCGACGAAGGCGCAGTCGCGGTGGTAGAGGTGGAGGCATTCGCCGAGCACGGCGCCCAGATGCTGGAAGCAGGCGCGGCCGAGCCGCAGCCGCTCCGGTTCCGGCTTCTCCGGGAAGGCGACGGCGAGATGGTCGAGGGCGCGCCGCCGGTCGCGGCGCGAGAGGGTCCAGCCCAGCGCGCCGATCGTCCGGCCGGCCCGCTGCGAGCCCCCCCAGGAAAGGCGGCCGAGGGTGGAGCTGAGCAGCCAGAGGCCGGCGTTGAGCAGCGCCGGTTCGAGCCGGGCCTTCAGACGGCTCTTCTTGCGGCGGGCCATCCCGAGCACCCTACCAGTCGACCAGCAGGTGGGCGACGAGCTGATCCCAGTGGCCGCGGGCGTGGAGGACCAGCTCGCACATCTCGCGCACCGCGCCCCGGCCTCCTGGAAGGGTCAGCACCCGGTGGACCCGCTGCCGCACCTCGGCCACGGCGTCGGCGGGGGCGAAGGAGAGGCCGCAGCGGCGGATCACCGGCAGGTCGAGGAGGTCGTCCCCGGCGTAGGCCACCCGCTCGGGAACCGCCTTCTGCTCGGCGAGGAAGGCGGTGAAGGCGGCGTCCTTGTCGTGATGGTTCTGGATCAGGGCGTCGAAACCGACCTCGCGCGCCCGCGCCTCGAGGGCGGCGTTGCCGCGTCCGGAGAGGATGCCGATCTTGAGCCCCGCCTCCTTGGCCAATTTCAGCCCCACGCCGTCGTGGACGTGGAACACCTTCCAGCTCTCGCCTTCCGGACCGTAGACCAGCGAGCCGTCGGTCAGCACGCCGTCGACGTCGAACAGCAGCCAGTCGAGCTCCCGCGCCCGCCGGGCGAGCTCCTCATCGGCAATCTTCATTTCAAAAGAGCTCCAGTCGCCAGAGGTCGTGGACGTGGACGACCCCTTCGAGTCGCCCCGCCTCATCACAGACGAAGAGGGAGGTGATGCGGTGGTCTTCCATCACTTTGAGCGCCGCCGCCGCCATCTCGCTTCCCGAGATGGTGCGCGGATGGAGGGTCATGCGCTCGCCGGCGGTGTGGTTGAGGATCGTCCCGTCGTCGGCCTGCAGGAGGCGGCGGAGGTCGCCGTCCGAGATGCACCCCGCGAGGCGCCCCGAGCCGTCGACCACCGCGGTGATCCCGAGCCCCTTTTTCGACATCTCGTAGATCGCCTCGCGCATCGGCGTGTCGATGCCCACCCGGGG
>DASWQX010000686.1:0-3503 GCA_036403495.1 Thermoanaerobaculia bacterium | reverse complement strand
CTGCGCCCCGTAGTCGTTGTGAGGACCGTGCCCGGATGTTTCGGGCCGGAGGGTGAGTGTCCCGCCGATCTTTCGGGATGAGGTAGGGGGCTCAAACCGCCGGCCTTGCGGAGTCAAGGGCGCTCCGGTTATACTGCGCGTCCCGCTGACCGACCTGGTATGGGTCGAGGCGCGACTGTCTGTTGACGCGTGCCGGCCTCTCATGTAGACTCTGCGGGTTTCGCCGCCGATGGTCCCGCCAGGGACGGGGGCGGTTGACGTCTTCATTACCGAAGACCAATACAAACCCTGAACACCGTTCGGGGCCGGAGCTCGGGCCGACGGACCCATCTGGGATGGGCCTGGGGCCGTGTCGCTCCGCGAAGAACTTTTTGGAACAAACGGGTCGAGGAGATCTGGACGCATGCCTACGATTCATCAATTGGTGCGCAAGGGCCGCGAGCGCGTGGAGACCAAGACCAAGAGTCCCGCGCTGCAGGCGTCCCCCCAGAAGCGGGGAGTCTGTGTCCGCGTCTACACCCAGACGCCCAAGAAGCCGAACTCGGCGCTGCGCAAGGTGGCCCGCGTGCGCCTGACCAACGGCATCGAGGTGACCACCTACATCCCGGGGGTCGGCCACAACCTGCAGGAGCACTCGATCGTGCTGATCCGCGGCGGCCGCGTGAAGGATCTCCCCGGCGTCCGCTATCACGTCATCCGGGGCACGCTCGACGCGGTCGGCGTGCAGGCCCGCCGTCAGGGCCGTTCCAAGTACGGCGCCAAGCGGCCCAAGGCCGGTCAGGGAGGCAAGAAGTAAATGCCGAGGCGGAGAGAAGTCCCGAAGCGCGAGATCCTGCCGGATCCGCTGTACAACTCGCAGCTCGTCACCAAGTTCGTCAACGTGGTGATGAAGGACGGCAAGAAGTCGGTCGCCGAGCGCATCCTCTACGACGCCCTCGAGGCGATCCGGACGCGCACCAGTGACGATCCGATGAAGGTGTTCAAGAAGGCGATCGAGAACGTCAAGCCCGCGGTCGAGGTGAAGTCCCGGCGCGTCGGCGGTTCGACCTACCAGGTCCCCGTCGAGGTGCGCCCCTCCCGCAAGCTGGCGCTGTCGATGCGCTGGATCATCAACGGCGCCATGGGGCGCGGCGAGAAGACGATGCGCGCCCGCCTCGCCGGCGAGCTGATGGACGCCGCCGAGAGCCGCGGCACCGCGATCAAGAAGAAGGAAGACACGCACCGCATGGCCGAGGCCAACAAGGCCTTCGCCCATTACCGTTGGTAGAAGTTTAAGAGAGCAAAGCGGAAAGACATCCAGATCATGGCACGGCAGTCACCCCTGAAAGACACGCGCAACATCGGCATCATGGCCCATATCGATGCCGGGAAGACCACGGCCACCGAGCGGATCCTTTTCTATACCGGGGTCAACTACAAGATCGGTGAGGTCCACGAGGGTACGGCCACCATGGACTGGATGGTTCAGGAGCAGGAGCGCGGCATCACGATCACTTCCGCCGCCACCACCTGCTTCTGGGACAAGCACCGGATCAACATCATCGACACCCCCGGCCACGTCGACTTCACGGCCGAGGTCGAGCGCTCGCTGCGGGTGCTCGACGGCGCCGTCGCGGTGTTCGATTCGGTCGCCGGCGTCGAGCCGCAGTCGGAGACGGTCTGGCGCCAGGCCGACCGTTACAAGGTGCCCCGGATCGCGTTCGTCAACAAGATGGACCGCGTCGGCGCCGACTTCGACCGCACGGTCTCGATGATGCGCACCCGCCTCGCCGCCAACCCGGTGGTCATCCAGTTGCCCTGGGGTCGCGAGGACCGCTTCAAGGGGGTCATCGACCTCCTCCGCATGAAGGGGATGTTCTACAAGGACGAGGCCATGGGCGCCGCCTACGAGCTGGTGGACATCCCCGAGGAGCACGCCGACGAGGCGCACAGGATGCGCGAGGCGATGGTCGAGGCGATCTCCGAGACCGACGACCAGCTCCTGGAGAAGTACCTCTCCGGCGAGGAGGTCACCAACGACGAGCTGAAGGCGGCGCTGCGCCGGGCGACGATCTCCAACCAGATCCAGCCCGTGCTCTGCGGCAGCGCCTTCAAGAACAAGGGGGTCCAGCCGCTGCTCGACGCGGTGGTCGACTACCTCCCCTCGCCGCTCGACATCCCGCCGATCGAGGGGATCGACCCCAACACCGATCAGCCGGTGATCCGCCACTCGGACGACTCCGAGCCTTTCTCGGGTCTGGTGTTCAAGATCATGACCGACCCGTTCGTCGGCCAGCTCGTCTTCTTCCGCGTCTACTCCGGGTACGTCGAGTCGGGCGCCACGGTGCTCGGCTCGAAGCGCAACAGCACCGAGCGCATCGGCCGGCTGCTCAAGATGCACGCCAACAAGCGCGAGGAGATCAGCGAGGTCTGGGCGGGCGACATCGCGGCGGCGGTGGGCCTGAAGAACGTCACGACCGGCGACACGATCTGCGACCCCAAGGCCCCGGTGGTGCTCGAGTCGATGAGCTTCCCGGAGCCGGTGATCGGAGTGTCGATCGAGCCGAAGACCAAGTCCGACCAGGAGAAGCTCGGCACGTCGCTCGCCAAGCTGATGCAGGAGGACCCGACCTTCCGCGTCCACACGGACAAGGACACGGGCCAGACCATCATCTCCGGCATGGGCGAGCTCCACCTCGAGATCATCGTCGACCGCTTGGTGCGCGAGTTCAACGTCGGCGCCAACGTCGGCAAGCCACAGGTCGCCTACAAGGAGACGATCACGCAGGAGGCTTCCGGCGAGGGGCGCTACATCCGGCAGACCGGTGGCCGCGGCCAGTACGGCCACGCCAAGATCCACATGCGGCCGACGACCGAGGCGGACTTCATCTTCAACAACAAGGTGGTCGGCGGCCTGATCCCGAAAGAGTTCATCAAGCCGATCGAGCAGGGGATCAAGGAGGCGCTGGAGACCGGACCGCTGGCGGGCTTCCCCTGCACCGGCGTCGAGGTCGACCTCTACGAGGGGAGCTACCACGACGTCGACTCCTCCGAGATCGCGTTCAAGATCGCCGGCTCGATGGCCTTCCAGGACGCCTGCAAGCGGGCGCGGCCGGTCATCATGGAGCCGGTGATGGCGGTCGAGGTGGTCACGCCCGAGGACTACATGGGCTCGGTGATCGGCGACATCACCTCGCGCCGCGGCCGCATCCAGAGCATGGAGGGGCGCGGCAACGCCCAGGTGATCGCCTGCAAGGTGCCGCTCTCCGAGATGTTCGGCTATGCCACCGACCTGCGCTCGATGTCCCAGGGGCGCGCCCAGTACACGATGCAGTTCGCCGCGTACGAGCAGGCTCCGAAGAGCGTCAGTGAAGAGATCGTGGCGAAGGCCGCCGGCTGAGCCGGCCGCTCTGACACGCTTCCGAGGAATTGAGGAGAGACCATGGGCAAGGAAAAGTTCAACCGTTCGAAGCCGCACGTCAACGTCGGCACCATCGGTCACGTCGATCACGGCAAGACGACCC
>DASWQX010000685.1:0-2131 GCA_036403495.1 Thermoanaerobaculia bacterium | reverse complement strand
AGTTAGACAATTGCCCGCCCTGTCATCCGGAAAAACAAGGCCCGCTCCGACGGTCTAGCGGCCGTGAATCCATGCCGCTTCTAAAGCCGCAATCTTTAGAGTCTTTAGCGTCACCGCCGGGAATTATCGTCGCCTGGCGTGGTGGAGTGTCTTCATCGTTTCCGCGCGGGAGGTACTTTGGGCGTCGCGAAACATGTCCAGCGCGATCCGGCCGCTGATGGTCGGCTGAGTTCGGACCCGGTACACGGTCTTCTGCATCTTGCGATGCCGGCGGTTGCTCCGTTCCACGGCGTTGGAGGTTGAACCCAGAAGGCTGTCGTCCAGGTAGGTCAACGCCTTCTCCAAGTTGGCGGACTGGAGCTTTTGGAAGATCGGCTTCAATCCTTGGAAGCGACGGACGCGGGACCGCAGCCGGGCCAGTTTCGTCAGCGCTGTCTCGGTGCGGCATCGGCGGTCGAAGAGGCGGTAGATCTCCTCGACCACTTGCCGGAGGGCCCGCAACTGCGGCAAACCCCGGCTGATGCGCTGCAGCATGCGGCGCTCACTCGACGTGAGCTGGCGTTTCACGAAGAGATGACGATGCGCGAACAGGTCTCCGCTCTTCCGCTCCAGGTGCCGGCGTCGGCGGACCTTCCGCTTCGCCTCCGGCGTGCTGGGCCGCCCGCGAGAGAGCGTCGGCTTCTGCGCGACCAAGTGCTTGCGGACCTGAGCGACGGCGTGGAGGACGGCCCGATTCAGCTCGGCCAGGATGTGGAACCGACAAACCTGGTGTTCGATCGCGCCGAAGACCTCGGCAATGGGCTGCGGATACAGCTCCGAACCGTCGGTGGTGATCCCGAGGAGGTGCAACCCGCGGCCAGCCAGGGCGGCCTGGAACCGCTGGAAGAACGCCCGGATATCCCCGTGAGCTGGGTCGTGGTCGAGGACCTCGTAGCACAGCCGCTTGAAGGCGCGGTTGTCCACGATCGACAGGACGCAGAAGGGGCCGTCGTACAACTCGTCAGCGGCGATGTACCCGGAGAAGCCGTCGAGGGCCCAATCGAGGTAGGCCGCTCGGATTTGATCGGCCGCCTTTTTTCCCCCGGGCCTCCACCCAGTTCTGGATGGTGGCGAAGGGGACAAAGACCCGATGGTCGCGCCAGAGGTGCCAACTGGCGGTCTGATAGGGTAAGCCGTCCTCGACCACCAGCCGAACGGCCAAAGCCACGACGCGATGGGTGTAGAGAGCCTTGGGCGCGGCCAGATCGGACATGTCGGCGGGGAAGTAGTGGCGGCACCGCGTGCAGTGATGCTGGGAGTAGGTGAGATGGATGTCACGGGGACGGCCCCCCGCCGGGTCGCCCAGATCATGCAGGGTGCGGGTCCGGACGCGATCCCGAGGGCAAGACTTGCCGCATTCCGGACAAGGCCGATGCTCGTAATTCCGACTGCGCCGGACGTGCTTCGGGGACGGGAGCATCTGGGGATCGGTGATGCCCAAAGTGGGGTCCAGCGGGTAGACTGCAGGACAAAGCATGACAACGCCCTCCCGAACCAGGGGCCTTTCCCCCTGATTTTTAGGCTTCGGCCAAGCTTTGTCATCCTCAAATCCCCGGCGGTGGTGCTAAAGACTCCGTTCTTCCTGCGGTTCCAGGCGGCCCTGGCCAGTCGCGAGTTGACCCTCCGCGGGATCACCACCGACGGTTCGGAGCTGTATCCGCAGCCGATTTCCGAGGTCTTCGGCGCGGTGGAACATCAGGTCTGTCGCTTCCACATCCTGGCGGAGCTGAACAAGGCCGTCCTCCGCGCCGTCGCTCAGGTCCGCAAGCACCTGACCGCGCAGAAGCCAACGCTCCCCCGCGGACGCCCCAGTACGCCGGAGGCGAAGCGGAAGGCCCGCCAGCGCCAGCGCCTGGAGCGGAAGAGACGGAGCCTGTTCGAGCATCGTCATCTCTTCGTGAAACGCGAGCTCACGCCGGCCGAGCGCCGGACGCTGCAGCGGATCAGCCGGGGTCTGCCTCAGTTGCGGGCGCTCCGGAAGGTTGTGGAGGAGATCCATCGCCTCTTCGACCGACGGTGCCGCACCGAGACGGCGCTGAGGAAGTTGGTCCGGCTGCGGGCTCACGTCCACCGCTTCAAGGGATTGGGACCG
>DASWQX010000684.1:0-22468 GCA_036403495.1 Thermoanaerobaculia bacterium | reverse complement strand
CGCGGCGCGCTGGGCGACATCGTGACCTGGAGCTCCTACGCGAGCGCCGGGAGCGACTTGAACTGGCGCTTCGACAGCCGGGTGCTTTCGGCGGCCGCTCCGGCGCGCGTCGCCACGCCTCCCTATGTGCGTCAGCTCTTCCCGCGGAACGTCGGCGGCTATCTCGGCACCTGGTCGACGATGAACGGCAACGCCTGCTCCCTCGCGGTCTTCGACGCCAATGGACACCTGGCGAGCCCGACCGTGCGGATCGAACGGACCAATCCGAACATCCAGTGCCTTCAGGCCGCCCAGGCCGGGGACGGCTCTTTCACAGTCGATTTGTTCCACACGACACCGTCCAGGACCTACCGTCTGCAGCGCTTCGGGCCCACGGCCCAGCCCCTGGGCCCGGAAACACGCCTCGAGGCCTCCGCTGACCTCCCGATCCTCGCCTCGGCGCCGGATGGACGGACAGCTCTCGCCTTCGTCGATTTCGCGAACGGTCCGGCAGGCTTCACGGGCCCGCTCCGGACTCAATTCTTCGGCGCCGACGGACGGCCTGTGGGTCCCCCGATCACCGTGAACACACCGCCCAGACCGGCGGTCACCTTCGCCCCGGCCGCGGTGGCGATGGACCGCCTGGGCCGCGAGCTGATCGTCTGGGAGTTCCTGGCCTCCAATCCTCCCGTCGAGCGCTACACGTTCCAGCTCCTGACGCCGGCCGGCGCCGCCCAACCCATGTTCCTCCTGGGAGCCGAACCGCTTCACGCCACGGATCCCGCGAATCCCTTCTGCGCCGCGGCCGCCGCGGCCGGCCGCACCTGGGTGGTCGCCTGGCGGGCCATGCAGCCGGACGGCACCGAGGCGATCTTCGTGCGGCGGTTCTTCTCGTAGCGCCGGGATCTCACCCCGCCGGCCTGGCCGACGGCGCGGCGGGGACGAGGCCGTTCTTCTGCACGATCGGCCCGATCTGGTATCCCGCTTCGAGAAGCTGGCGATAGATCCAGCGGTAGTGATCCGCCATCCAGAACTGGATGGCCTGGAACGCCCGCTCCTCGCCCAGCAGCTCCTTGTCTGCCCGATATTCGAGATAGCACACGATCAGGTGCTCATAGCCGGAGTCCTCGGAGTCGGCCCCGTCCGGAGATCCGACCGGAACCTTGGGGAACACCGCGCGAAGCTCCTTCTTGGCGGCCTCGGTCTTCTCATGGCTCTGGGCGAGGAAATGATGGAGGTTCTCGTGGACGAACGTCGAGAGAAGCAGGTCGTCATCCTTCAGATGGCGGACGCTCAAGGTGAGGACGGGGTGGCTGTGCGGAATCGTCTTCGGCGAGCTGTCGACGATCACCGTGGGAGTGAAGATCCAGGGCTTGACGTCGTAGGTCCGCAGCAACCGCAGGAGCTGATCCCGCGTCCGCGTCTCGGCCGCATCGCCATGCGCCAGCTTGATCTCGATCGGAGCGGTCGGCGCCTGGGCCCGGACCGCCTGAGCCTGGGCCGCGATACCGGCGAAGACGAGCAAAGACAACCCCCACAGCCAAGCGATTTTCATCGGATCTCCCTTTCCGCGGTCAGCCACTGTCAGACTGTATACGTGCGATCTGCCGGAAATGCCCAGTTCATCCGGAAACGCTGGGAGTCGCGATGAGGATGGTAGCATCCGGTGATGGAAACGCGGGGACAAGCAACCGACCGCCACGGCCGGACCTGGGTCGCCCGGGTCGTCTCTCAGTATGAAGCGGAAGAAGAGGATTTCCGCTTCTGGTACGAGGAGCTGACTCCCGAGGAGCGAGTCCGGGCCGTGGAGGACTGCCTGCTCTCCTCACTCAAGGCGAAAGGCGTGAATGAAATCCCGCGACTACGAAGAGTTTGTCGAGTCGTTGAACGCAAGCGGCGCTAGATATCTCCTCATCGGCGCTCACGCCGTCGCCTTTCACGCCCGGCCCAGGGCCACCAAGGATTTCGATGTCTTTATCGAGCCCACTCCGGACAACGCGGACCGGGTCCTCGGCGCCATTCGGGACTTTCTTGGCAGCGATCTGGGATTGACCGTCGAAGACCTCATGACTCCGGGCCGCATCGTCCAACTCGGCGTCGCGCCCTCGCGGATCGATCTCCTCTCGCGGCTTGCAAGCCGGCGCGATTTCGCATCTGCATGGACATCCCGGGCGGACGCGAAGTTCGGCGATGTGGACGCCCACTATCTTTCGCTGGACGACCTGATTCAGGAGAAGGAAAGCGCCGACCGGGACCAGGATCGGGCCGATCTCCGCTCGCTTCGGAGAGTCCGCAGGAATAAGCGGTAGGAGCCCCATGCGCAGCTTCCTTCCCGTCCTCGCCATTCTCCTCCTCGCCGGCTGCCGCTCCAAGGTCCCGAACCTGGATTCGCCCGGCAAGACGATCGTCTGCCTTGGTGATTCGATCACGGTCGGCGTCGGCTCCGGGCCTGGAGAGTCGTACCCGGAGCGGCTCGCGGGCAAGCTGGGCGTCGACATAATCAATGAGGGGGAATCGGGTGACACCGCGGCGCAGGGGCTCGCCCGCCTGGACCAGGTGCTCGCCGACGACCCCTGGATGGTCATCGTGGAACTCGGCGGCAACGACATCCTCCACCAAGTGCCACCCGAACAGACGGAGCGCTCCCTGCGCGAGATCCTGGAGAAGCTCCTCGCCGCCCGCACAGTCCCCGTCCTCGTCGAGGTGGACGCTCCCTTCGGCGCCTCCTATAAAGGAATCTACGGGCGGTTGGGCAAGGCGTACCACGTTCCCGTCGTCGAGGGCGCCATCGGCAAGATCCTCCGCGACCGTTCGCTCAAGAGCGATACGGTCCACCCCAACGCCGAAGGGCAGAAGGTGCTGGCGGACGCCATTGCGGACAAGATCGGGCCGATCCTGAAGGAAAGGAGAGGGCTCAAATAGCCCTATTCATCTCAGCAGCTACTTGCAAGCCCCCAGCCGCCGCCCCTTCATGTGCGTGACCACGGCATCCTGGCCATCCATTTTCGTCGTCAGCACGCCTTCGGAGCTGTCGCCGTTATAGGTCGTCCGATCCGAGAAGGTGTAGCCGGCGCACACTTGGGTGTAGGAGAGAGTGTTGCCCTCCAATTTGAAATCCTTGATCGTGCAGTGCCTCTTCAGGGCGCTGTTGTCCAGGAACTCATGATCCGCCCGCGCATCGCCGTTGATGCCTTGGGCCTGGGCCGCCGTGATGCAATAGGTGCGGGTTTTCTCCGCCTCGCCGGCGACTGTGGACTTGAACTCCCATTGGCCGACATTCGCGCGTTCCGCCGCTTGCAGCGCCGGTGCCGCGATGAGAGAGAGGGCGATCAGGGAGAGCAGCGCGGAACCGTTCAAATTTTTCATGGGCCTCCTGGGGCGGGGCTGATGGGTAGAGCGTCACAGGCAATGTACTCTCATGGTGCCACCGGCGCAAGGCGGCTTGGATTTCAACCGCCCAGGATCTATCGGATGCCGAGGGCAGTCTTGAGGGCGTGATCCAGCTCTTCTACTTTTGACACATTGCATGCTCCCATCAAGCGTTTCAGTCGCTCTCGCGGAACGGTAAGGATATTGTCGAGATTCGCAACGCACTTGACGGGCAAACCCTGCTGGCGGCCAAGAATCACTTCCGTCGGGAGCCCGCGGACGGTTCGAGTGACGAGCGTCACCACAATGGAGCTGATGGAGTGCAGCACTGCGTCACGGGTCAGAATGACTACGGGCCGACTGCCGACTGGTGAAGGCAACTCGGCCCACCAGACCTCGGCACGCTTCATTCAGGGAGGCCCGTCCATCCCGGAATTCCGCGGAGATCATCAAGCAGCGCGGTCTGAGTATCGGCAACCTCTGAGCCATCCAGGTCAGTAATGCTTGCGGTTACGATGTACTCCCGGACGGCCTCTTCCACGAGCGCACCGATGTCCCTGCCTTGCCGCACGGCGAGGTCCCGCAACTGCTCCTCCACGTTGCCGATAAGCTCGATCGTCATAGATATAGCCTACAAAAGCCGAGAGGAGGCTGCAAGGCCCATCCGATCGGGGCAATTTTGCGGTCTCCTCGGCCGTTTAGAATCCGGTCATGGCAAATCTCGCTCCCTTACCCACGATCCCCCTCCTCCAAGGCCCCAACCTCCACGCCGGCACCTGGGTCTGGCGCGCCACCCATGGCGATGTCGAGGTGCGGTTCACCGGGCGGGGGCCGGAGGGGGACCGCGAGGAGGTGCTGCGGCGGATCGAGCCTGGGGCTCCCCCTTTGGCCTGGGCGAAGCAGATCCACTCCGCGACGGCGCTGCCGGCTCAGAGCGGGTTCTGCGGCGAGGGGGACGCGCTGGTCACGGAGGAGGCGGGGCTCGCGCTGTCCGTCATCACCGCCGATTGCGTGCCGGTCCTGGTCGCGGGGCCGGAGGGGCTGGCGGCGATCCATGCGGGATGGCGGGGGATCGTGGGCGGGATCATCCCCAGGACCCTGGCGACGATGAAGGGTCGGCCGGCGGAGTGGACCGCGTGGGTGGGGCCGGCGATTGGCGCCTGTTGCTATGAGGTCGGCGAGGAGATCGCCGCCCAGGTCGTCGAGGCCAGCGGTCCGGAGATCTCGATCCCCGGACCGGCGGGAAAGCCGCATCTCGATCTGCCCGGCGCTGCCCGCCTGCAGCTCGTCCAGGCGGGCGTGGGCGACGTGGTCGTCCTGCCCCGCTGCACGCGCTGCGACGAGGCGACGCTCTGGAGCTATCGGCGGGACGGGAAGAAAGCGGGGCGGAATCTCGGTTTGATCTGGCGGCGCGACGGCGCGCATCGACGCTCTCCAAGCGCCTGATTCCAGGTTTGATCCCAGAAAAGCCACCATTCCTCGTGAAGGAAACTGTTGTGATGGACGACTTTGCCGAAGACCTGGCTGCCATCGCCCGGATCGACGTCGTGCCGATGATCCTCGACGTCGTGTGCCGCACGACGGGGATGGGGTTCGCCGCGGTGGCGCGCGTGACGGAGGATCGCTGGATCGCCTGCGCGGTGCGCGACGAGATCCAGTTCGGCCTGCAGCCGGGCGGCGAGCTCGCGGTGAAGACCACCATCTGCGACGAGATCCGCGACAGCGGCGCGCCCGTGGTCATCGACCATGTGGCGGAGGACGAGGCCTTCTGCGGCCATCCCACGCCGCGGATGTATGGCTTTCAGAGTTACATCTCGATGCCGATCCATCGGCCGGACGGCCGGTTCTTCGGCACCTTGTGCGCTATCGACCCGCATCCTCACCGCTTGAAGACGCTCGAGACGGTCGGCATGTTCAAGCTGTT
Organism: Thermoanaerobaculia bacterium; assembly: GCA_036403495.1. Lineage (GTDB taxonomy): Bacteria > Acidobacteriota > Thermoanaerobaculia > Multivoradales > UBA5704 > DATARR01. The sequence goes on along the minus strand of DASWQX010000684.1, from coordinate 17,196 downwards.
CGCCAACCTGATCGCGTTCCACCTCGACGCGCAGGATCGCCTCCATCTCAGCGAGAAGGCGCTCCTGGACGAGCGGGAGACCGCGGAGCTGCGGGAGCAGTTCATCGCCGTGCTCGGCCACGATCTCCGCAGCCCGTTGGCGGCGGTCGGCGCCGGCGCGACGGTGCTGAGCCGGATGCCGCTCGGCGAGAAGGCTACGCCGGTGGTGGCGCTGATCCAGCGCAGCGTCGGCAGGATGGCGGGTCTGATCGACAACGTCCTCGATTTCGCCCGCGGCCGTCTGGGTGGCGGGCTGACGCTGGCCCCGGCCGTCGACTCGGGGCTGGAGGGGGTGCTGGAGCACGTCATCGCCGAGCAGCGGGCCGCCTGGCCGGAGCGCGACCTGGTGACCGAGATCGCGCTGAGTCGGTCCGTCGCCTATGACGGCCCGCGCATCGCCCAGCTCTTCTCCAACCTGCTGGCCAACGCTCTCACCCACGGCGATCCCGCCGGGCCGGTCCGGGTGTTCGCGCGGAGCGGCGACGACGGCTTCGAGCTCTCCGTGGCGAACCTCGGCGCGCCTATCCCTCCCGAGACCCAGGCGTCCCTGTTCAGGCCGTTCTCGCGCGCCTCAGCGCGTCCGGGTCAGCAGGGGCTCGGCCTGGGCCTCTACATCGCCTCCGAGATCGCCCGCGCCCACGGTGGATCACTGGAAGTGGCCTCTTCGGAGGAGATCACGCGTTTCACGTTCCGCATGCCGGTGCATCTGGCGGCCTGAGGGGGCATCTACTCCGGCGTTTTCCCGCGCGCCCGCACCCCGCGGGGATCGCGGCCAAAGGCGCGGAGCTGGCCACAGGCGGCGCTGACGTCGTCACCGCGGCGGCGGCGGACGGTGGCGATCCAGCCTCGCCCGCGCAGGCGCTCCTTGAAGGCCTCGATGTGGGCGTCGTCCGGCGGCACCATGCGGTCGCCGAGGACGGCGTCGGGATTGATCGGGATCAGGTTCACCTTGGCGCGCAGGCCGGAGAGCAGGCGGGAGAGCTGATCGGCGTCGCGGAGCGAGTCGTTGACGCCGCGGATCAGGATGTACTCGAAGGTGAGCTTGCGCCCCTTCTCCAGCGGGTAGCGCTTGAGGGCGGGGATCAGCTCGGCGAGCGGATAGGTGCGGTTGATCGGCATGATCCGGCCGCGCGCCTCCTCGTCCGGCGCGTGCAGCGAGACCGCCAGGTTCGGCCGGCGCTCCCAACTCGCCATCTCTTCCAGGCCGGGAAGGACGCCGACGGTGGAGACGGTGATGCGGTGGGGTGAGATCCACTCGGTCAGGATGTCGAGCGCGCCCTTGACGTTGTCGAGGTTGAGCAGCGGCTCGCCCATGCCCATGAAGACGATGTTCAGCCCTTCCATCGGGAGGCCGCGGTCGGCGCGGATGGCGTTCACCTGGCCGACGATCTCGCCCGCCGTCAGGTTGCGCCCCGCGCCCCAGTAGCCGGTGACGCAGAAGGCGCAGGCGAGGGCGCAGCCGGCCTGGCTGGAGATGCAGAAGGTGCGGCGGCCGCGATCGGGGATGTCGACCGCCTCGATGGTGGCGCCGTCGCGCAGCCGGAAGAGGTACTTGCCGGTGCCGTCGGTCGAAATGTGCCGCGAGGTGATCTCGGGCAGGCCGACGCGGAAGCTCCCGGCGATGCGGTCGCGCAGCTCCTTCGGCAGCTCGGTGAGGCCGGCGATGTCGGAGACCGCCCGCTCGTAGAGGGCCTGGTAGATCTGCTTGGCGCGGAACGGGCGATCGACGACCGGCGCCAGCGTCTCGGCCAGCCGCTCGCGCGAGAGGCCGAGGAGATCGACGCGCTCGTCGGAGGTTCCCGCGGGAATTTCAGGGGTCGGGATCACTAGCTAACCCGGCGGCGGCGCAGCCGGCGCGTGGGGTCGATGCCGATCGACTTCAGGAAGTTCAGGTCGCGGCCGTCGATCTGGAAGGCGGGCTCGCCGGAGGTCGGCCAGCGCGGCGCGGTCAGGGCCACGGCTTCGGCGTCCTCGACCTCGCGCTTGCAGTCCACCAGGAGGTAGAGGGCGTAGCCCTCCTCGCGGATCTTGCGCAGCGTGCGGTTGATCTCCGACGACTCCGAGATGGCTTCGGAGAGGGCCCGCCGCAGATCGCGCAGCATCGAGTGCAGCTTGTCGTCCAGCTTGTTTCCTCCAGGCTTTCGGTGAAGCCGGTCTCGATGAAGAGAAACCCGAGGCGATTATCGCCTCCGCCCTACAGGGTGTCAAACCGTTACGCGGGCTGCAACAAACTGCGCCAACCCTAGATTCCCCGGGGCTTTTCGCGAGACCGCCACGGGAAAGCCACATGGTACTCTACGCGGCCATGGCGCAGCCGATCGAGTCCGTGGCCCGCCCGCCGGGAGCGTGGCATTCCCTGGAGCCCCCCCCGCGCGAGGTCCAGCCGCTGCCGGGCGACGTGTCCCCTCGCCGCTATTTCCGCGTCGTCCTCGACGACGGCGTCACCGCCATCCTCGCCAACTATCCGGAAGAGGTGCGCGCCGTCTGCCCGCGTTTCCTGCGCACCACCGGGCTGCTGACCGCGGCCGGTGTGCGGGTGCCCCGCGTGCTGGCGGGCGATTGCGACGAGGGTTGGATGCTGGTCGAGGACCTCGGCCCCCGCACTCTCGGCGAATGGGGGCGCGGCCGCCCTTGGAGCGAGGTCGAGGGCTATTTCGAGCGCGCTCTGGAGATCCTCCGCCGCGTCTCCAGCCTGCCGGCGGACGAGGTGGCGGCGCTCAACCCCACGCTCGGCCGCGAGCTCCTGAGCCGGGAGCTGGCGCAGACCTGGGAGTTCTTCCTCGAGCCGCGGGGGCTGGTGAGCGATCCGGCCCTGGCGGCGGACCTCCGCGCGGCGCTCGACACCCTCTGCGCGAGCCTCGGCGACGAGCCGGCGGTTCCCTGCCATCGCGATTTCATGGTCCGCAACCTGATGCCGCTGCCGGATGGCGGCTTGGTGGTGCTCGACCATCAGGACTTGCGGCTGGGTCCGCCGCTCTACGATCTGGCCTCGCTGCTCAACGACACGCTCTTCCCGCCGGCGGCGGCGGAGGAGGCGCTGCTCGCGAAGGTCGCGGCCTCCGACGATGCCCGCCGTTCGTACCACCGCGCCGCGGCCCAGCGCTGCCTGAAGGCGGTGGGGACCTTCGCCAAGTTCGCCCATTTGGGCGCGGACCGCCATGTGCCGCTGATCGCGCCGACCCTGGCCCGTTTCGTGAAACATTTTTCACAGATCCCGGAGGGAACGGCCCTGGCGGCGGAGCTCCGGGAGGCCTGGAGCCCCGCCCTGGAGACCCCCGGTCCCGCCGGTTCTGTTACACTGGGCACCTTATAGAGGTGGCCCTTGAGGGGCGTAGAAGCAACGCCCCGGGAGAACGTTATGCCTTCCCTCGGTGTCCCTGAGCTCGCGATCATCTTCCTGATCATCATCGTGCTGTTCGGCGCGAACAAGATCCCCCAGATCGGCAAAGGCCTCGGAGAGGGGATCAAGAACTTCAAGAAGGGGATCAAGGAGGGCGACGAGGAAGCCGCCCGGATCCCCGAGAAGACCGGTCCCAACCCGTAGGCTCTCGCCGGCAGCCTGATCGTTCGTGTCGGTATGGCACCGTCCGGTGCCGGATTGGCCTTGTTTTGGCCGTGCTCCTCCGCCCGGGCATCAATGCCAGTCCTTTATCCACGTCTCCTCGCTTCACCTCATCCCCTACCCCCTTCTCCTGAAGGAGAAGGGGGACGACTGCGACGTGGCCCCAGCCGGGCCCTCCCTCTCCTTTAGGAGAGGGACCGAGGGTGAGGTCGCAGGCCACGAACTGTGCCATCAGTTCCCGGGCTACTCCCGAAAACAAGAAAAGCCGGCGGAAGCCGACTCTGAGGGGATCCTGGAGCCGGCTTCCGCCGGCTTTTTCGTCGGGACCTAGCGGGACCGCTCGGAGGGGAACCCGTGAAACGAGTCCGTCCTGACCCGCTCCATCCTGAACCCTTCCGTCGAGGCCCTCGCCGGTGAGCTCTTCGTCACCGTCTTCGCCAGGACGGTGGGGTTGCCGGCCTTGCGGTGGTATTCCGCGTACTGGGCGAGCACCTGCCGGACGTAGCCCTGCGTCTCCTGGTAGGGGGGAATCCCCTTGTAGCGTTCCACCACGCGGGGGCCGGCATTGTAGGCGGCGAGCGCCAGGTCCAGATCCCCCTTGTAGTCCTTGATCAGCCCGCTCACGAAGCGGCTGCCCACCTCCATGTTGACGTACGGGTTGAAGAGGTCGCCCTTGATGCCGTAGTCGGCGGCCAGGTCGGGGATGACCTGCATGAGGCCGCGCGCGCCCTTGGACGAGCGGGCGCGGGGCGAGAACCCGGATTCGACGGAGACCATGGCGGCGAGCAGCAGGCTGTCGACGTGGTTGCGCTCCGCCGCCAGCGCGATTACGGCGCCATAGGGGATCTGGTGCAGGAACCGGCGCTTCGCCTCGACGCCGGGGCCGAGCAGGGAGAGCTGGTGCGACGCCGGGAGGGCCGCGAGGGCGGGATTGGCGGCATCGAGGTCGTGGGAGCGAAACGCATGGAATCCACGGTTCGCCGCGCCGGAGCCGGCGACCAGGAAGCGCTCTAAGTCCTGGGTCTGGGTGGAGGCTTCCAGACGGGGTCGGTAATTGGGATCGGCGGGCGCGGTCTCGGAGCGAGTGGGTTCGAAAGTCAGCGCCAGGAAGAGGATCGTTGCCAGGGTGGTCAGCGGGACTCGGAGTCGGAAGTGGTAAGAATTACGTGGATCGGGGCTACCTTGGTACGGCGTTCGTTCCATGCGTGGGTGTCCTCCCTATCTGCGAGCCCGCTCCTTGAAGATGAAGCGAGCCCACGGCCGCATGTGGTCTACAGAAAACGCGCACACCCCGGTTTCCACCCGGGGTCGCACCGGATACGTAAGATTCGAAACAGGACCAGATCGATACAAATTCCCGGGAGCGCGGACTGCCGGCGCGTCCGGCGCTCCGGTCCCCTCAGGACGTGGGGGGCTCGGGCAGGGCCGAGCCGTTGGAGCGCCCCTTGCGGCGGGGCTGGCGGCGGCCCACGAGGTCGTAGTCCTCGGCGCCGATGCCGAGGTCGGAGACCTTGTTGCGCAGGGTGTTGCGGTGGACTCCGAGGGAGCGGGCGGAGCGGCAGAAGTTGCCGCGGTTGGACTTCAGGGAGGCCACGATGAACTGGCGCTCAAACTCCCGCCGGGCCTGCTCCAGAGTCACCCCGCGGCGTACGAGCTCATCGACGATCTGGTACAGGCGTCCGTTGAGATTTTGATCGGCCAAAGGCGTTGTCCCTCGGAAGGCGGAAGCTGACAGCTTAGCACAGACACCCGGCCCCGGGTGCCTGTGCCGATCCCCCGACTACTTCGGATCGAGGCGGTCGCCGAGCCGGATCGGGTACCGCGACTCGATGATCTTGGCGACCGAGAACCGCTTGTGCACGGAGAGCACGGCGAGCTCGCCCATGACGATCGGCGGCAGCCCGGTGCGGTTCTCGCGATAGATGGTGAAGACGTCGCCCGGGGTCGTGTCGTCCGAGCCGACGTCGATGTGGACGACGTGGTCGGCGCCGAGGGCGAGGAGGTCGTCGCGCGAGTAGACGATCGACGGGGCGTGCGCGATCTTCTCGCCGGCGGCCGGGAAGTTCACCGGCCGCAGCGGCGTGCTGCGGCCGAGCGGCACCGGCTCGGGCTCGAAGGGCTTGAGCACGGCGCCGACGACCAGCGGATCGCAGGACTGCACGATCTCGGCGATGGCCGAGGTCTGCTGGACCGACAGGATGCGGACGCGGCCGACGTACCGGTAGTAGCGGCCGACCACCTTGCCGAGGTTCGGGTGCACCACCGGCTGATCGGCCACGATGGCCTGGAACTGCGTGCCGGGGAGCAGCCCGCGATCCTTGCCGCCGTCGACGTAGAGGATGTCTCCCGACGTGAGGCCGAACTTGACGGTATTGGTGGTGCTGCGCCAGGTCCCCACCTTCCAGCCGGTGGAGCCGCGGACGTAGTTGTCGAGCGACAGCGACTCGTACTCCGAGCCCACCACCGCGTAGGGGAAGACCTCGTCGATATCGCCGACGTAGCCCTGGCAGTAGATGTCGGTCTCGGCGCCCAGCGGCACCGGGTTGCCGGTAGCCCGCGCCGCCTCGACGACGCCGGCCGGCGGCGCCACGCTGGGAGCGGCCGCGCCGGGCTCTCCCGGCGCGCCGGTGGCGGTGGTCGAACCGGCGCCGTTCTGCGTCAGGTTGGTGGCCGGCGCCACGTTCAGCCCCAGGATCAGCGGGTCGCCGGGATAGATCCAGTGGGCGTCCTGGATGTACTTGTTCTTCTCCCAGATCTGCGGCCAGAGGTAGGGATTGCCATAGTACTTCTTGGCCAACTGCCAGAGGGTGTCCCCCTTGGCGACGACGTGGACCTGATCCGTCGCCGCCGGAGTCGGCGGATTCCACGCCGTCCAGTGGCCGTTGACGAGATGAAGACCCTGCGGCGGGCGGTCCGACGCCTGAACGGCGACGGAACCGGCCAGCAGGGCCACGAGCACGAAACTGGTACGCCGCACTCTCATGAAGACCTCCTGCCACCCTGGGAGGACACAACTATAGTCGAGCTTCTATGGGTTAAAATAGAACGATCGCTTGGATCTGTCAAGTTTTACCGGCCGGAAGCTCAAGGGGTGGTTGAGCTTCGGTAGCCCCGAAGGGGCGAAGGCATGTAGCCTGGGGCGTCAGCCCCAGGAAGGGAGGCCCAACGAATTTCCCAAGCCCGGAAGGGGCGGCGGCAAACCCTCGCTCCGAGGAAGACCGCCGTCGCCCCTTCGGGGCTTTCTCCCTCTTCTCCCGGTGAGGGAGGGCGGGAGGGGACGGGAGAAGAGGGCCGGGGTGATGAGGGGCTACTTCAGCTTCCCCCGCCGCTCCTCGGCCACGGCGGCGGCGGCGCTGCCGGGGAAGCGGCGGTTGACCTCGCGGTAGGTCACGCGGGCGCCTTCGATGTCGCCCATGGCTTCCAGGCACTGCCCCTCCTTGAGCATCGCATCCGGCACCTTGTTCCCCTTGGGGAAGCGCTCGACGGCCTCGCGGAAGGCGGCCAGCGCTCCCTTGACGTCGTTGCGGGAGTAGCGGCACTCGCCGATCCAGTACTGGGCGTTGTCGGCCAGCTCGCTCTTCGGATTGGCCTGGAGGAAGCGCTGGAAGCTCGCCTCGGCATCCACGAAGTGCCCCTGATGGAAGAGCGTATAGCCGCGGTCGTAGAGCGCCTGGTTGGCCGGCGACAGCCCCTCGGGCGAGACCGGCTCCTCAGCACGCCCCGCCTGCGGCGCGGGCGCCGGGCTCGGCGGAGCGATGGGCAGGGGGGTGGCCGGCTCCGGCCGGAGCGCCGGCCTCGGCGGTGGCGGCGGCGAGGGGAGAGGCGTGGCGTAGGGCTTCGGCGTGCTCGGTGGCGCCGCGGCCGTCGCCTTCGGCGCCGTGGCGGCCGGGGCGTGCCGGGGGGGCGGCGGCTTCGGTCCGGCCTCGGGGAGCGCGATGTCGACCTCCTCGATCGGCTCGGCGGGGGTGACCGGCTGGCGCACCGGCTCGCGGCGCGGCTGCTGAGGCGCCGGCGCCGGAGCGGCCGGGCGCGGCGGCGCCACCGCCCGGGGCTCCTCGTAGGCGGAGCTCTTCGGCGGCGGCGAGGACTGCGGTGGCGAGATCGGACGCGCGGGGGCGCCGCCGTTGCGGGACTCCACGGCGGCCATCTGCTGGCGGAGCTGCGCCAGCTCCACCTGGTTCATCGCCGACTCGCGCTGCAGCTCGAGGATGCGCGCCTTGAGCGCCTGGATCTCCTGCTGCTGGCTGTCGTCCGGACGCAGGGCCGATCCGGCACAGCCGGCGACCGCGAGGCAGAGAGGGAAGAGGAGGATGGTGAATCGCTTCATGGTCCTGCTTGGGCTCCGTAATCCGCTCTAGGTCGAAGGCTTGACGGGCTCCGGGGCCTTGACGGCCAGGGGGTCCGGCTTGAGCTCGGGGATCAGCTTCACGTACGGGCTCTGCGGGAACTGGTCCCGCAGCAGCGCGAAGGTCTTGAGGGCGTTGTCGGGCTCGTGGCTGTCGCGGTAGGCGATCCCGAGGTTGTACATCACCTTGTCCCGCTCCTTGTACTTCGGGTAGGTGAGCAGGAGGTACTCGTAGCGCTCCACCGAGGCGAGCGGCACGCCGAACCGGGCGTAGAAGTAGCCCACCGTGAACTCGTGCTCGGCGAGGTTGCTCAGCACCACCTGCATCTGCGCCTGGACCTGCGGCGCATACTCGCTGGTCGGATAGAGGCGGATCAGGTCCTGATAGGCGTCCAGCGCCTTGCGGGTGACGTTCTGGTCGCGGTCCGGCTTCTCCATCCGCTTGGCGAGGCTGTTGGCGATCTGGAACTGCACGTAGGCCGACTGCTCGCTGGTGGGGAAGCGGTTGAGGAAGTCGCGGTACTTGGCCTCGGCCTGGATGTAGTTGGCGTTGTTCCCCTGCAGGTAGTAGGTGTCGGCGGCCAGCAGCAGGGCCTCGCGGCCGATCGTCGAGTTGGGCTCGACCTCGAAAGCGTGGGTGAAGTAGGGGCGCGCCTTGTCGTACTTGTTCTTCGCCAGCAGCTCCTTGCCCGCCTTCAGCGACTCCTCGGCGGAGAGGTGCAGGATCGGGTCGGCGGGAGCGCCGCTCTTGCAGCCGCCGGCGAGGGTGAGGCCGGCCACGGCCAGCAGCAGGAGGGTTCGTTTCAAACCGGTTCTTTTCATACCAGCTCCGTCCGGGCGCGCTGCCGCAGCTCGGACATGACGCTCAGGGGATCGCCGGCGCCGAAGATCGCGGAGCCCACCACGACCACGTCGACGCCGGCGGAAACCACCCGGGCAATGTTATCGCGGTCGATGCCGCCATCCATCTCAATCTCTACGGGGAGCCCGCTTATTTCGATCATCCGCTTCAGGCGGCGGGCCTTGTCGAGGGCGCGGGGGAGGAAGGCCTGCCCCGAGAAGCCGGGGTTGACCGACATCACCAGCACATAGTCCAGCCGCGGCAGGGCATCAACCAGGATCTCCACCGGCGTCGCCGGGTTGACCGCCACCCCCGCCAGCGCTCCGGCTTTGCGGATGCGCTCGAGCAGGCGATCGAGGTGGACCGCCGCCTCCCAGTGGACGATCACCCGCGAGGCGCCGGCTTCGAGGTAGTCGTCGAGCAGCCGGTCGGGGTTGGCGACCATCAGGTGGAGGTCGAGCGGCAGCCGGGTGCGGGAGTGGATCGCCTTGAGCACCGGGATGCCGAAGCTGAGGTTGGGCACGAAGTGGCCGTCCATGACGTCCACGTGCACCAGGTCGGCGCCCCCCTTCTCGATCAGCGCGAGGGAGCCGGCGATGTCGGCGAGGTCGGCGGCGAGGATCGAGGGGGCGAGCCGCATCAGGGAGCTCCTTCGGCGGTTGCGACCACCACCGAGACCGCGTCCTCGCGGCTCAGCGGGTGGCCGGGAAGCGGGAACTGCCGCAGGATCACGCCGGCGGCCACCCCTTCGTAGCGCTCGAACTTGACGTTGCCGAACTTGAAGCCGAGCTGTTCGAAGTAGGGGCGCACCTGGTCGTAGTTGCGGTAGACGAGGTCGGGCATCACGTAGCGCTCGTTGGGAGCCGCCATGGCGAGCAGCAGGTCGACGCCGGTGGCCGGCGCCACGGCGGAGTTGGCGTCCGGATCCTGCTCGATCACCGAGCCCGGCGCCTCGTGATTGGGGGCCAGCGCGCCGAGGATGCGGCCGAGGGCGAGGCCGGTGCCCGAGATCGCCGCCTGGGCGCCCGGCAGGGTCTTGCCCTTGAGGTCCGGCACCGTCACCCGCCGCGGTCCCAGCGAGAGGAGCACGGTGACCGGGCTCCCCTTCTTCACGAAGGTCCGCGGATCGGGGGTCTGGCGGGCGACGCGGCCGGCGGGCACCTTGTCGTCGTAGCGGCCGGCGCCCTCCTGCTTGTTGTGCAGCACCAGCCCCTGGTCGCCGAGGGCGTTGGCGGCGTCGGTGCTCGACATCCCCAGCACGGACGGCACCGTCGTGACGCCGCTGCGCACGAAGACGCTGAACGCGGTGTAGGCCGCGAGGCCGAAGACCACGAACAGGAGCACGGCGTAGGCGAGGCATCCCATGCCACGGAGGAGCTTCGACGGCATCCGGGGGAGTCTACCAAAGGCGGGGGTAGAATCCGCCGGATGGGCGCCGCCAGGAAGACCGCGCCGCAGCTCCCCCCTCTCGGCGCCCACTGCTCGGTGGCCGGCGGCATGCCGAATGCGATCGCGCGCGCCACCTCGCTCGGCTGCACGGCGGCCCAGATCTTCGTCAAGAACGGCAGCCAGTGGCGGTGGAAGGAGACCGGCGAAGAGGAGGCCGCGGCGTTCCGGGCCGACCACGCGGCCAGCGCCGTGGGCCCGCTGGTGGCCCACGCCAGCTACCTGATCAACCTCTGCAGCGCCGATCCCGCCCTGCTGGCGCGCTCCCGTGAGGCGCTGGCGGACGAGCTGACCCGCTGCGAGCGGCTGGGAGTGCAGGGTCTGGTGCTCCACCCCGGCGCCCACCTGGGAGCGGGCGAGGAGGCCGGGATCGAGCGGGTGGCGGCGTCGCTGGACGCCGTGCTCGCGGGACTCCCCGGCTCGCCGGTCCGCGTGCTGCTGGAGAACACCGCCGGGCAGGGCTCCTGCCTGGGGCACCGCCTGGAGCACCTGGAGGCCATCCGCGCCCAGGTCGCCGAGCCCGGCCGGGTGGGGATCTGCCTCGACACCTGCCACGCCTTCGCTGCCGGCTACGCCCTCCACGAGCCGGCCGGTTACGCGGAGCTGTTCGCGGAGGTCGGGGAGCGGATCGGCTGGGATGCCCTGGGGTGCATGCACCTCAACGACTCGCTGCGCCCCTTCGGCTCGCGGCGCGACCGCCACGCCCACATCGGCGAGGGGGAGATCGGCCTCGAAGCCTTCGCGAGGCTCCTCCACGATCCGCGGCTGGCGGCCGTGCCGATGATCATCGAGACGGAGACCGGCGACGACCTGGAAGGCCACCGCCGGGATCTGGAGACGTTACGAGGGTTGGTCAGCCCCCCGGCCGCAAGCCGGCGGGGAGGTTCTTCATCAGGTCGAACCAGATCACCACGAACATCAGCAGCAGGATCATCACGAAGCCGACCTGGCTGATGATCTCCTTGAGGCGCAGGGAGAGGTCGCGGCGGATCACCCCTTCGACCACCAGGATGAAGATCTGGCCGCCGTCGAGGATGGGGATCGGCATCAGGTTCATCACCGCGATGCTGATGCTGATGAAGCCCATGAGCTGGAGCAGGTACTTGAAGCCGATCCGCGCCGCCTCGCCGCTCTGCTTGGCGATCTCGATCGGACCGGCGAGCGCGCTCTTGGCCGAGAGCTGGCGGGTGAAGATGCGCCCGAGGATCTGAAAGATCTGCTTCACCGTCTGCAGGCTGTAGCGCGCCCCCTCGTAGACCGCGCGCGCCGGTCCGAAGCGCTGGTAGAAGCCGATCTGCACGCCGATCTTGCCGCTCCCCGCCTCGTTGCGGGGGACCACGGTGAGGAGCTGCGGCTGGCCGTCGCGGATCACCTCCACCCGGATCTGCTGGCCGGGGCGGGGCGATACGGCGTCGATGAACGCCTGCTGGTCCATCACCGGCCGGCCGTCGACGGACTGGATCTCGTCCCCCGGCCGGAAGCCGGCGGCCTCGGCGGGCTGCCCCTTGATGACCTTGATCACCTGCGGCCGGACGCTGGGGAGCAGGCCGGCGAAGTCCCCCACCTCGTAGCGCGGCACCCGCTTCGGCGTGATCGTCGCGCCCAGCGTCTTGCCGGCGCGCCGCACCGTCAGCGGCACCTGCTGGTCGGGCGAGCCCATGAGGACCAGCGCGGCGTCCCCCCAGTTGTCGATCGACTCCCCCTTGGCGGTGAGGATCAGGTCCCCCCGCTTCAGCCCGGCCTGGGCGGCCGAGGTGCCCGCCTCGACGCCGCCGATGAGCGGCGGCATGTCGGGGAGGTTCATCACCTCGATGCCGACCATGAAGACGACGGCGAAGACGGCGATGGCCAGGACGATGTTGGCCGCCGGCCCCGCCAGGTAGACGAGGACGCGCTGCCAGCGCGGCTTGTTGAGGAACTCGCGGGGATCGGCGGGATCGACGTCCTCGGGGTTCTCGCCGCCCAGCCGCACGTAGCCGCCGAGAGGGACCGCCGAGAGGCGGTACTCGGTCTCGCCGTGCTGGTACCCCCAGAGCTTCTTGCCGAAGCCGACGGAGAAGGTCATCACGCGCACGCCGAAGGCCTTGGCCATCAGCAGGTGCCCGGCCTCGTGCACGACGATGATCACGCCCAGGGCGAAGGCGAAGGAGAGGAGGGTATAGAGGCTGCTGGTCAGAAAGTTCATGCCGATATGGATCCGATCCGGTCGAATGATCCGGTCAAAAGTAGAGCCGTCGATTATACCCAACGGCGACGGATAGGGGAGGATTCCCGCCGCGCTAGGGGAACCGCGGCGGAAAGCGCTCGCCGAGCACCCACAGGCTGACCAGCAGGACGGGCGCGGCGAACAGCAGCGCGTCCACGCGGTCGAAGGCGCCGCCGTGCCCGGGGAGGATGTGCCCCGAGTCCTTCACTCCCGAGCTCCGCTTGAGCAGCGATTCGACGAGGTCGCCGATCTGCGCCGCCACCGCGGTGAGCGCGGCGGCGACCAGCAGACCGGGCTCCAGGCGGCCCCGCCGGCAGACGTCCCAGACCGCGGCGGCGGCCAGCGCCACGACGAAGCTGGCGGCGGCGCCCTCCCAGCTCTTCTTGGGGCTGATCACCGGCGCCAGCTTGCGGCGGCCGATCCGCGATCCCACGTAGTAGGCGGCGGTGTCGCCCAGCCAGACGATCGCCAGCAGCAGGACCGCGATCCAGGGGTCCATGTGCTGCAGCAGGTCGAGGGCGGCGAGAGCGACTGCGAAGTAGGGGATGCCGAAGGCGAGGGCGCCGAGCGCCGGCAGCGCCTCGGGCAGCGGCGTGCGGGCGAAGAGGACCAGCGTGCCAAGCCCGATGCCGAGCAGCAGGGCGGCGCCGAACAGGTAAAGGCGCAGCGCGTCGGCGCTCAGCGGCATGGAGGCGGCATAGCTGAGGGCGAAGGCGGCCCCGGGCACCAGCAGCAGCAGGCTCCGCAGCGGCGCCCGCGGCGCCTGGGGACGGAGGATCTCGACATACTCCCAGACCGCCACCTCGATGACGGCAGCCATCAGCGCGAAGAACCACCACCCCTTGAACAGGAAGATCGCCGCCAGGACGAGCGGTGCCCCGATGGCCGCGGTCAGGAGCCGTTTCATGGCGGAGCGAGCCCGTCAGCCCCGCAACCGGCCGGCGGCGAAGACGTCCGTCTCTTCCGGGTGCGTGACGCCGCCGAACCGGCGCTCGCGGCGCTGGTAGTCGAGGATCGCCTCGTAGAGGTCGCGGCGGCGGAAGTCGGGCCAGAGGGTCTGGGTGACCCAGATCTCGGCATAGGCGATCTGCCAGAGCAGGAAGTTGGAGACCCGCAGCTCGCCGGAGGTGCGGATCATCAGGTCGGGATCGGGCTGGCCGGAGGTGTAAAGGTAGCGGCCGATCGTCTCCTCGTCGATGTCGGCCCGGCGGCCGGCCGCCCAGTCGGCGACGATGCTGCGGCAGGCGTCGACGATCTCGGCCCGTCCCGAGTAGTTGAGGGCGATGTTGAAGCTCATGCCGCGGCAGTGGGCGGTCGCCTCCAGCGTCGCCTCCAGCTCGCGGACCACCGAGGGGTCGAGCTCCCGCCAGCGGCCGAGCACGTTGAAGCGGATGTCGTTGTCGACCAGCGCCTGTCGCTCCTTGCGGACGTACTCCTTGAGCAGGTTCATCAGCGTCCACACCTCGAAGCGCGGGCGCTTCCAGTTCTCCACCGAGAAGGCGTAGAGGGTGAGGACCGGCAGGCCGAGCCGGGCGGCGGTCTCCACGGCCTCGCGCACCGAGGCGACGCCGGCGCGGTGCCCCTCGACCCGCGGCAGGCTCCGTCCCTTGGCCCAGCGGCCGTTGCCGTCCATGATGATGGCGACGTGGCGGGGCAGGCGTTCCAGGTCGATCCGCCGCACGAGGAGCTCTTCGGGGGAACCCGGGTCGGCGAGTTTGGACAGATCTGCCATGGTTCGAAGTTCCTAAGTTATCACAGGCGCCGCCGGCGGCTCTGCCGGGGGCCACCCCGGTTCGCCGGCCGCGCTCCACTCCTGGGGATACCAGACCTGCCGTAGCACGAGACCGTGCGCGGGAGCCGTCGGACCCGCCTCCCGGCGAGGACGGCCGGCGAGCAGGGCGGCGAAGCTCTCGGGCGTCCGCCGGCCCGTGCCGACCTCGATCAGGGTCCCCACCAAAGCACGAACCATGCCGCGCAGGAACCCCTCGCCCACCACCCGGAACGCCAGCTCACCTCCCTCCCTCGCCTCCCAACGCGCGGAGACGATACGCCGGAAAGGTTGTCCATGCGAGCCCCCGGCGAGCGCGAAGGCGGAAAAATCGTGCCGTCCTGGCAGCGCGCCCGCCGCTCTGGCCATCCGTTCGACGTCGAGGCCGGCCGGCGCCGGGGCCACGAACAGGGCGTCGAGCGGCGAGATGACGGGGGCGCCGCTCAGCCGGTAGACATACTCCTTGGCCGCGGCGTGACGGCGGGCGTGGAACCCCGCCGGCATGGCGGCGGCGGCGAGCACCCGCACGTCCGCCGGCAGGAATCGGTTGACACCATGGACCAGCCCGCGCTCCGGAAACGGCCGCGCCAGCTCCAGGTGCGCCACCTGGCCGCGCGCGTGCACTCCGGCGTCCGTGCGGCTGGCGCCGGCGATCCGCACCGCCTCGCCCAGCAGCGGCTCCAGCGCTTCCTCGACAACCTGCTGCACGGCCAGCGCGTTCTCCTGCCGCTGCCAGCCGGCATAGGCGGTGCCCCGGTAGGCGAGGGTGAGGCGGTAGATGGGCATTAGGGAGCGGCCCTCCGCCAAGACGAGGAGACGATACGGCCAGAAACCCGGTCCGTCGAAAGGTGTAGAGACGTTCCCAGCCCGTCCACGACACCCCGTGCAGTCCACGGGGACGGCGGGACGTCTCCTCGAAGGGTTTGTCGTTTCATCCGCCACTCCCCGTGAGGAGGCCGCCAGCAGAAGCCACTGCTGCCCCATTCGGATCTTGCCGGCGGCGACGTTCAGCCCTCCGAGGAGACGTCCCGCCGTCCCCGTGGCCTGCACGGGGTGTCGTGGACGGGCTGGGAGCGTCTCTACATCCTGCGATGGGGCCGCTCCTATCTCTTCCTCTCTCCAGCAGGACCAGCGCGGCGAACGGCCCCCAGATCCCCAGGTACACCCACGGCCAGAGCGCCACACCCGCGAACTGCGGCAGGTAGGAGAGCAGGATCAGAGCCGAGAGGGCGAGCCAGGCGGCGTCGCGGCGCAGGGCGGCCCAGGGGAGCACCCAGAGGAGGTACCAGGGGTAGACGGTCGCCGAGCAGAGGAGGAGGCGGCCGAGGAGACGGCCGGTGCCGGTGGCCGGATCGCGCTCGCGCAGGGAGGCGGCCACGGCGGCGGCCAGGCCGGCGGCGAGGAGGAGCTTGGCCAGGAATTGCGGATACAGATAAGGGTAGAGGGGGTTCAGCCCGTGGTAGATCCCGGTCAGGCTCTTCAGGCGGTCGAGCCCATGGGCGAGGGCCGGCGCGGCGCCGGCCGCGGCGAGCAGGCGCCAGAGCGGCTCGAAGAGGGGGCCGTCGAACTCCCAGGAGACGCCGTAGGTCACCAGGCCGGGTGGCACGCCGCCGGTCGCCAGGGCCACCGGCAGCATCGCCACCGCCACCAGGCCGCCGGCGGCCCCCAGGAAGCGCCAGGGGCGGCCGCTCTGCCGCGCCCACATCGGCAGTGCCGCGAACGGGACGAGCTTGGCGAGCACCCCGGCCGCGGCCAGCGCCGCCGCCCCTCCCCTCCGGACCGGCGGCAGCAGGAGAAGCACCGCGCCCACCACCGCCGCGGCCCCCAGGACGTCGACGTGTCCCATTCCCGCCACCTCCAGCGCCACCAGCGGATTCCAGGCGTACCACACCGTCCTCCCCTCGGGCACGCCGAGCTTCCGGGCGACGAGGAGGAGGAGCCAGCAGGCCGCCAGATCCGCTCCGGCCGCCATCAGCTTCCAGACGGGCATCGGAAAAGGCGTCCGAATCGCTATACTGAAGGCCGCGAGCGAGAGGGGCGGGTAGACGGTGGGGATGGATCGGTGGGGCAGCCGCCGCCAGATCTCGTCGCGGAGGGGAGTGAGCTTTTCAGCTGCCGGGGCCAGGGCATAAGGATTGAAGCCGGCCGCGGCCACTTTCCCATCCCAGAGATACCGCAGCACGTCGTCGGATAGACTCGGCGGGAGCGGCAGGAGCGGGAGCCGCAGCAGGAGGGCTCCCAGGAGGACCGCCCCGCTTACCCGGCCGCGCGCGGCTTCGAGCCGCGGCGCCGCGAACAGGAGCATGAGGAACGCCGCCCCGAGAAGGGCCAGCGTCGGAACCAGATGATGAGCCAGATCGAAGACCAGCAGCAGACCGAGATTCGCCGCCACGAGCGGCAGCGCGAAGGCGACCGGCCCCGGCCGGCGGCGTCCGGGCACTGACGATGAGCTCCCTCTGGGCGCCGGCCCTGCTGGCACTCTATTACTCCGTGCTGGTGGTGCTGTCGTTTTTCGGCCTCCACCGGCTGATGCTGGTGGTGATCTATCTGCGCACCGGCGGTCGCCGGCCGGTGGCGCCGCCGCCGCAACTGTCCGCCGATCCCGAGGCTTGGCCGGTGGTGACGGTGCAGCTCCCACTCTACAACGAGATGTACGTGGCCGAGCGGCTGATCGACGCCGTCTGCCGCCTCGACTATCCGGCCGGCCGGCTGGAGATCCAGGTGCTCGACGACTCGACCGACGAGACCACCGAGATCGTCGAGCGCGTCGTGGCGGGATACCGGGCCGAGGGGATCGACATCCGCCTCCTCCACCGCACCGACCGCACCGGCTTCAAGGCGGGAGCGCTGGAGGCGGGGCTCGCCCGGGCGCGCGGAGAATTCCTGGCCATCTTCGACGCCGACTTCGTCCCCTCCCCCGACTTCCTGCTGCGGTCGGTCCCCTACTTCCTGGCCGATCCGAAGCTGGGACTGGTCCAGGGGCGGTGGG
>DASWQX010000683.1:0-3073 GCA_036403495.1 Thermoanaerobaculia bacterium | reverse complement strand
ACGCCGAGGCCCGGAACCGGCTGGAGGACGGTCTCCGACAGATGCCGGCGAGCGGTCTGCTGAGCCACGCCCTGGCCCGTCTCCTCGCCGCCTGTCCGGACAAGTCCGTGCGCGACGGCGCCCGCGCGCTCCCGCTCGCCCAGGCCGTCTGGCAGGCGCAGCCCACGGCCGCCCACGCCCGCACGGTCGCGCTCGCCCTCGCCGAGCTCGGTCGCTGTGCGGAGGCAGCTCAATGGCAGCGGACGGCCGCCGAGCAGGCGCGCCGGAGCAGCGAGCCGGTCCGGGACGATCTCCCTTTGTCAGATTCTTGCCGACCTTGAGCGAATCTATAAACATCCGATCCTGTAAGTCGTATCCTTTCCTGACGCGCAATCATTGAGCTGCGCTCAAAGGAGAACAAGCTATGTCGAAAGTGAAGCTGCGTCTTGCCGGGCTGGCGTTCATCGGTCTCAGTCTGCTGGCGGTGGGAGCCCGCTCCGCGTCCGCGAACGACTGCATCGACGTGATCGTGTATGGAACCAATCCCGCGACGGGGGAGTGCTACCAGTTCCCGACTCCGTGCGCGGTGCCGCAAGGATGGACCACCAACTATCAGGGATGCGCCTCGTAAGCTCCCGGGTAGGCAGGATCGCTCCAGCTACGTTTCCCCTCTCCACGCAAGTGGAGAGGGGGGCCGGCATGTAAATTTTCTATAAACGCCCCGGCCCCGCCCTCCCCCTCCAGCTTCTTCTACCCTGGATTCGCCGCTTTCCGGCCCGCGTTCCGCTGGCGCGTGTTTTGCTGTCACCCCAGTCGTGCGGTGAAGTTCTCTTTTCCCGCAACGGGGGATGCGGATGCGAAATCCGGTGGGACCGCTGGGTCGGCCAGGGGAAAGTTCTGAATTCATCTATCGCGCTGCGAGGGGAGCGGCCGGCTTCTTGATTGCCGCCAGCCTGGCTCTGGCGGCCTCCGGCTGCCGTTCGAAGCAGGAATCGGAGCCGAAAGCGCCGCCGCCCTCGACGGCGCGCAGCTCCGCGGTCGCGGGGGCGCGGGTGGCGGCGCAGGCGTCTGGGCAGGACGACGGCCAGTGGCCGATGCCGGCGAAAAACTATGCCAGCACCCGCTACAGCGAGCTCGCCGAGATCAACACCCAGACCGTCAAGAGCCTCAAGGTCGCCTGGACCTTCTCGACCGGCGTCACGCGGGGGGAGGAGGCGGCGCCGCTGGTCGTGGGCGGCACGATGTACGTGGTCGCGCCGTTCCCGAACTATCTCTACGCCCTCGACCTCGCCAATTCGGGGGCGATGAAGTGGGTCTACAAGCCGCCGGTCGACGCCGCGGCGCAGGGGGTCGCCTGCTGCGACCAGGTCAACCGCGGCGCGGCCTATGACGGCGGCAAGATTTTTTACAACACGCTCGACGGCCAAGCGGTGGCGGTGGACGCCGCGACCGGCAAGGAGGTCTGGCGCACGCCGCTCGGCGACATCAACAAGGGCGAGTCGATCACCATGGCGCCGCTGGTGGTCAAGGGCAAGGTGCTGGTGGGGAACAGCGGCGGCGAATTCGGCGTCCGCGGCTGGCTGACGGCCCTCGACGAGGCGACCGGCAAGATCGCTTGGAAGGCCTTCAGCACCGGCCCCGACAAGGACGTGCTGATCGGCCCCAACTTCAAGCCGTTCTACGCCAAGGACCGCGGGAAGGACCTCGGCGTTTCCACTTGGCCGCCCGAGGCGTGGCGGACCGGCGGCGGCACCGTCTGGGGGTGGATCTCCTACGACCCCGAGCTCAACCTGATCTTCTACGGCACCGGCAACCCCGGCCCCTGGAACGCGGAGCAGCGGCCGGGGGCCAACCAGTGGACCTGCGGCATCTTCGCCCGCGACGCCGACACCGGCGAAGCGCGCTGGTTCTATCAGATGAACCCGCACGACCTCCAGGACTATGACGGGGTCAACGAAAACGTGCTGCTCGACCTCGACGTCCGGGGGCAGCGCCGCAAGATCCTTCTGCATCCGGACAGGGACGGCCTTCTCTACATGATCGACCGCGCCACCGGCGAGGTCCTCTCGGCCGACGCGTTCGCCTTCGTCAATTCCAACACGGGAGTCGACCTCAAGACCGGCCAGATCCAGGTGGTGGAGGCGAAGAAGACGAAACAGGGGGAGACCGTGCGCGAGATCTGCCCGGCGTCCCCGGGCGCCAAGGACTGGCAGCCCTCCGCCTTCTCGCCGCGCACCGGCCTGCTCTACCTCCCGCACAACAACCTGTGCATGGACTTCCAGGGGATGGAGGCGAACTACATCGCCGGCACCCCGTTTGTGGGCGCCAACGTGCGGATGTATGCGGGCCCTGGGGGGAACCGGGGCGCCTTCACGGCCTGGGACCCCATCACGGGCAAGCCGCGCTGGGAGATCAAGGAATTCTTCCCCGCCTGGAGCGGCGCCCTGGCGACGGCCGGGGACGTCGTCTTCTACGGCACCATGGAGGGTTGGTTCAAGGCGGTCAACGCCGTCACCGGCCAGGTGCTCTGGCAGTTCAAGACCGGCTCCGGGATCATCGGTCAGCCGGTGACCTACAAAGGGCCGGACGGCAAGCAGTACGTCGCCGTCCTCTCCGGGGTGGGGGGCTGGTCGGGCGCCATCGTGGCCGGCAAGCTCGATCCCCGCGATGCCACCGGCGCCCTCGGCTTCACCGGCGCCATGACCGATCTGCCGAAGTACTCGACGGCCGGAGGGGAGCTGTATGTCTTCGCCCTGCCGTAGGTTGGCCGTTTCTGCGGCGCTCGTCCTCCTCGCCGCCGGCTGTGCCGGCAAGGGGATCGCGGCGCCGGCGCCGGCCGTCCGCGAGCTGCGGGTGTGCGCCGATCCCAACAACCTCCCGTTCTCGAACCGGGCGGGGGAGGGTTTCGAGAACCGGCTGGCCGAGAGCGTCGCCCGCGATCTCCATGCCCGCTTGAGCTATACCTGGTGGCCGCAGCACCGGGGGTTCATCCGCAATACGCTCAAGGCCGGCAAGTGCGACGTGCTGATCGGTCTGCCGAGCACCGTCGAGCTGGCATCCGTCACCCGCCCCTACTACCGGTCGACCTACGTCT
>DASWQX010000682.1:0-4629 GCA_036403495.1 Thermoanaerobaculia bacterium | reverse complement strand
GGAGTTGAGGTCGGCCTTGGCTCGGGAGGGGAGGCGAAGCAGGGTCGGGAACTCCCTGGCCTGGATGCGTTGGGTTTTACCTCGTCGGCGCCTGACATCAGAGATCGATCAGGTCCTGAGCACTGGCTGGCTGAAGGGGGCGGATCTGTGGCACCTCGCCTGCGCTCTCTTTCTGCGGTCCCATGTCGATCATCTCTCCTTCTTGACGCTCGATGGAAGACAAGGCGAGATCGCGCGGTCGCTCGGCTTCGACGTTTCCTAGCTGAGGCTCCGGCAATCCCGCAGGTCTACGCGCCTCCCAGCGACCGCTCGACCTCGTCCGCCGTTTCCGCCAGCCGGCCGAGGATGCGGCGGTGGAGATCGGGAAGCTCCCGGAGCGCCGATCCCGCCATTTGGAAGTTGCCGTTGACGTCGTCCTGACGCGGCAGGTTGGGGAGGATGCGCTGGGCGAGGTCCCGCCGGCCTGCCCGGTCCGGATCGTCCGCGAACGGGCTGAACGCGCCTTGAAGACCCCGCTGGAGCTCCTGAAGATGCTTGTGGACCTCGACGACTTGCGCCCCGACGCAGGCGCGAAAGCGGGGGTCTTGCCCCGCGACGGCGACCTGCTCCGCGAGCCCGCGCAGGATCGTGTACCGCTGGCGTAGCTCCCGCAGAGCGGGGAAGGTTCGCTGGAGCGCCTGAGCGCCGGCCAGCAGGACAGGGATCTCGCCGCGCCGGCGCTCCGCGTCCGTCATCCGAGCGGCCAGCCGATCGTCGCTCCGCAGGAGAGCGAGGGAGGCGACGAGACGCTGGGCCAGAATGGTTTCGAACGCCTGGAGGCCCGGTTCGAGGGCGTTCATCTCGGCGAGCGCCTGATCGCCCGCCTGCACGATGGCCGGAAAGGTCGTGGGGAGCGGGGAGAAGTCGGCGGGTCGCAGGGGGAGGCCGGCCGAGAGGATCTGCTCCGCGCGCAGGGCCTGGAGGTACTTCCGCTCCGCTGCCTGGTACTGGCGGGATCTCTGCGCGTAGGCCGACATCCCGTGCGCGGCGGCGGCGCGGGCCTCCTCCAGCGCGCTTCGCTCGGCCGCAGGTAGCGCGGGGAGGTCCAGGATTCGAAGCTCCGGGACGTCCTTGAAGTAGATCGCGAAGCGGTCGCGGCTCGCCACGGCTTCCGCCTTGCTCTCCACGATCTCCTGGGAAGGACGCGCCACCGCAGGGAGCGCCGGGGATCTCGCCGGCTCCGGGACCGGGAGGGCGTCCGGAGGCGGCGCTGCGAGTGCCGCTTCGACCTCCTCCGCCAGCCGGACCAAGCGCCCCAGGAGCCGCTGATAGACCTCGTTCATCCGCTGGACCGCCTGCTCGGTGGCGCCGATCAGACCTCCGTAATCGTTCGCCGGCGGCATGGCCGGAATGACGAACCGGGCGAGCGTGATCCCTGGCTCGGCGTGATCGAACGGGTACTCCGCGGCGCGCAGGCCGCGGTGCAGCTCCTTGAGCTGCTCCAGCAGCAGTCCGAAGTGCTCCTGAATGGCGGCGCCGAGACGCGGGTTCGCCCGGTCGGGCTTGGCCTGGAGCCCGAGGATGTCGAGGATGCTGCCGGTCTCCCGCAGGTTGAAGAGAGCGGTGAACCTCTCGCCGAGGAGCGCGGCGCAGGCGAGGAGGCGCTCCGCCTCGGCCGGCGTTTCCAGCAGCGAGAGGGCGAGCAGCAGACGGCCGGTCTCCTTCGCTTCGAAGCCGGCGAGCTCGCCGGCGGCCGCGCTCATTCGCCGCGCGGTCTCCTCCGTGGCGTCGAGGGCCTCCTGGAGTGTGCCGTCCACGAGGCCGAACTGGCCGGGGCGGAGGAGGAAGCCGGCCTCCAGCAGGGCCTGCGCCTGGAGGGCGACGAACCGCGCCTCGACCGCCTCGCCATATCGGGTGGCCGCGCGCGCGTGGTCGTCGTCCGAGCGGGAGTGGCCTCGCCGAGCCGCCGCGAGCTGCCTGGCGGCCACCGCCGGGTCGGCCGAGGGCGGCAGGCAGGAGGGCAGGGGGAGTCCCTTCAGTGGGCTGGGGCACTGGAAGTAGCGGTCGAGGGACGCTCCCTCGGCTTCGGTCCGCTCCTGGCGCTCCCGGATCTCCTCATGGGGGACCAGGTACTGCGACTTGATCTGATTGCCGAGCTGCTGCTGGTACAGGGCCAGGGAGACGCGGCGCTCCAGGGCTTCCACGTCCGCGAACAGAACCGCCGCCGGCAGATCGGAGGCGAAGACCCCCACCCCTTTCTCCCGCAGGGCGCGGGCGATCCGCTGGCGGCTCGTCGGATGCGTGGAGAAGCGCCCCTCGACCTGCTGGGCGATCCGGCGTTCGACCTCCAGGCCGATCGACCGCCCGGCCTGGCGCCGGTTGGCCACGATCATCCGGGGCAGGTTGTCGACCAGGCGGCGCTCCTTCCACTGTTCCTGGAGGCTCTCGAGGGCCATCGAATGGGCGATGTTCAGGGCGAACAGCTCGCGCATGCAGAGGTCGAACGAGGAGAAGCCCGCCAGCCGCACCTCGTAGCGGTCGGCCTCGAACTCCATCTGGCGCAGCAGGTACGCGCAGAGCGTATGGCCAAGCATCATCAGCGCCCAGAGCACCTTGCGGGTGAAGGCGACGCTGAGGAGAGCGATCCGGACCGCCATGCGCAACTGCACGCTGCGGAGCTGCTTGGCTGCTCGTTCCAGGGCGACGTCGATCCGGTCGCGCTGGTAGACCAGCCGCGTGAGCCAGAAATTGATTGTCCGGATCACCAGCGAGACGCGCAGACCGGCCGTCTGACTGAAGTGTCCGAGCTCGTGTGCCATCACGCCCGCGAGCTGCTGGAGCGGCAGCCCGGCGATCAGCGGCAGGCCGATCGTCAAGACCAGATCGTGCTGAAACAGCGATAGCCATCCGCGGCGGAACGAAGCCGAGGCGTTGACCTCGCAATCGACGTGAATCTCGCGCGGCACCGGGGCGTGCAGCGCCTCGCAGAGCCGGGCGACAAAAGCGAAGAGGAGTGGCTCCTCCCCGGCCTTGAGCCGCACCGGCCGGCTCGGAGGGGCGAAGCGGGCGAACAGCGGCTTGACGAGGCAGAGGAGGATGGTCGCGCCGACGAAGAGCGGCAGCAGCACCAGCAGGATCCCGATCGTGGAATTGTGCTCCGGCAGGAGCGTGCCGGTGGCGAAGCGGCCGTACGTCCAGAGCCCCCACGCGACCGCGGCGGTGAGGCCCAGGTAGGCGACGGGGAGCAGGACCATCGCGGAGGCCACCGCGGCGAGCGCCGCGCGGTAGCGCAGGGACGGCCGCAGGGTGGCGACGTCGCCGCGGAAGCCGGCGAGAATCCGCGACCGGATCTCCGCGTCGCTGGCGGAGATCGAAGACTCAGCGATCAGAAAAAACCTCGCAATGGATGGCGCATTGTACAGGAATGGCGCGGCGCCGGCTTTCCTTTCAAGACGCTGTGCGGATAGAGTCCCTCCCCGTGCGCAAAGTCACCCTGATCACCACCGGCGGGACCATCGAGAAGACCTACGACGAGCATTCCGGGGAGCTCGCCAACCGGCGCTCCCTGGTGCGGCGGATGCTCTCCGAGCTGCGGCTGGAGGACACCGAGGTCAGCGTCTTCGAGCTGATGAGCAAGGACAGCCTGGAGATGACCGAGGCCGACCGCCTCCGCATCCTGGAGGCGGTGCGGGCCACCGGCGCGTGCGAGGCGGGGGCCACGGCGGGCATCGTCGTGCTCCATGGCACGGACACTCTGGCGCTGACCGGCGAATACCTCTACGCCAACCTCGCCGAGCCCTGCGTGCCGGTCGTCCTCACCGGCGCCATGCGGCCCTTCGAGATGAAGCAGTCCGACGCCCTGCAGAATCTGACCGAGGCGCTTTTCGCGGCCGGCAACCTGCCGCCCGGCGTCTACTGCGTCGCCCACGGCCGGGTGCTGGCCTTCCCCGGCGTCCGCAAGGACGTCGAGCGCGGCACGTTCGTCAAAAACTGATCTGGACTCAGGAGCGATCTCATCGAAGGGCCCCCCTCTTCTCCCGGTTGGGGGGAGTGCGAGGGGAGAAGAGGGCCGGGGTGATGAGGGGTCTCCTACCTTCCGAAATACTCGGCCGGTGTCTCGCCCAGGAACAGGTCGGGATGCAGCGGCTGCCCCGGCTCGACCGCGTAGGACTCGAAGTCGGTGATCCCCTCCTCGCGCAGCACGTCCTCGTCGATCGCGAAGTTGCCGGTGTAGGCGCGGCTGTCGCGGGTGAGGATCGCGTGGGCGGCGTCGGCCACGATCTCCGGTTTCCGGCAGTTCTGGGGCGGGGTGATCCCGCCCAGCATGGCCAGGGCGGCGGTGAGGACCACGGTGCGCGGCCAGAGGGCGTTGACGGCGATGCCGTCGGCGCGGAATTCCTCGGCCATCCCCAGCACGCAGAGGCTCATGCCGTACTTGGCGATGGTGTAGGCGACGTGGTGCTCGAACCACTTGGGGTCGAGGTTGAGCGGCGGCGACAGGGTGAGGATGTGCGGGTTCGCCGCTTTCTTGAGATAGGGGATGCAGGCCTGCGAGCAGGCATAGGTGCCGCGGGCGTTGACCCCCCACATCAGATCGAATTTCTTGAGCGGCGTCGCCAGGGTCGGAGTCAGGCTGATCGCGCTGGCGTT
>DASWQX010000681.1:0-4602 GCA_036403495.1 Thermoanaerobaculia bacterium | reverse complement strand
CTTAGGGCAAGGATTTTCCACAGCCTGTGGAATTTCTGTGGAAATAGAGTATCGCTGCGCCGTTTTGAGGTCCCATGTCGCAATCCCTTTGGTCTCTTCTCCAGCGGCAGTTGCAGCAGCAGCTCGACCCGGACGAGTTCGCCACCTGGTTCCGTCCCCTGCGGGTGGGCGACGAGGATGGCCGCCGCCTGGTGCTGGTCGCCCCCAACTCGCGCTTCCTGCGCACGCTCGAGGAGAGCTACCGGCCGATGGTCGACCGGGCGGTGGCGGGCCTGGGCGATCCCGGCTTCGAGGTGCTGTTCTCGCTCGACGACGTGCTGGAGGCCCCGCCGGTCGAGCCGATCTCGCCGTCGAGCTTCAACCCGAAGTACACCTTCGAGAGCTTCGTGGACGGCAAGTCGAACGAGTTCGCCTCCGCCGCCGCCAAGCGGGTGGCCGAGAACCCGTCGCTCTCCTACAACCCGCTCTTCCTCTATGGCGGCGTCGGCCTCGGCAAAACCCACCTGCTGCACGCGATCGGCCACGAGATCCAGCGCAGCCGGCCGCACTTCCGCGTCCTCTACCTGGCGGCCGAGCAGTTCGTCAACGAGCTGATCAACTCGATCCGCTTCGACCGCATGCCGGCCTTCCGCGAGCGCTATCGCACCATCGACGTGCTGATGATCGACGACGTGCAGTTCATCGCCAACAAGGAGCGGACGCAGGAGGAGTTCTTCCACACCTTCAACACGCTCTACACCAGCCAGAAGCAGATCATCCTCTCCTCCGACTCCTCGCCGCGGAACATCCCGACGCTGGAGGAGCGGCTGCGTAGCCGCTTCGAGTGGGGGCTGATCGCCGACATCCAGCCGCCCGACCTGGAGACCAAGATGGCCATCCTCCAGCGCAAGGCCTGGCTCGACGAGCACATCCAGCTCCCCGAGGAGGTGGCGGAGTTCATCGCCCAGCAGGTGCGGTCGAACATCCGCGAGTTGGAGGGGTTGCTGACGCGCGTGATGGCCTTCTCCTCGCTCACCGGCAAGCCGCTGTCGCCGGCGCTGGCCCGCGAGACGCTCAAGGACATCCTCCCCGAGGAGGGGAAGCGCCCGGCCGCCGCCGAGATCATCAAGTTCGTCGCCCGCCACTACGACCTCAAGGTCTCCGAGATCAAGAGCAAGAGCAACTCGCGGCAGATCGTTATCCCCCGGCAGGTGGCGATGTACCTTTGCAAGAAGATGACGGCGCTCTCCTACCCCGAGATCGGCAAACTTTTCAACGACAAGCACCACTCCACCGTCATGTACTCCTGCGAGACGGTGCAGAAGAAGCGCGATGCCGACACGGACTTCGACCGCACCCTCCACGGCTTCGAGCAGCACTTCGCCTGAAGACTCGGCGGCACGCTGCTTGCAATTCTCTTCGCGCAGCCTTTCAGGCCACCGGTGTGCCTGGGGAAAGCCTGCGGAGAACGCTTCGGAAGGGCTGTGGAGCTTCTGCGGTATTTTTTGTCGGCTTACGGGCTTTCCCCCGTCTCCTCAACCCGTCCACAGGTTCTTCACAGCCCCCCTGCGCACATCTAAGGTTCTGCCGTTGAGGAACTTAAGGACGTTTTCCGCGTTTCCACAGCACCTACTATGTACTACGGCTATGCTATATTCAGATGTCTTCTAGAAGAGGAAGAGTGAATGGAGATCCGCGTCACCCGTAGCGAATTCCTGGGCGAGTTGGCCCCGATGCAGGGCATCGTCGAGCGCAAGACCACCATCCCGGTCCTCTCGCATCTGTTGCTGACCGCCCGGGGGGACAAGCTCCACCTCGCCGCCACCGACCTCGACGTCTCGCTCACCTCGTGGTGCGAGGCCGACGTCAAGCGCGAGGGGGGCATCGCCGTCCAGGCCAAGAAGCTGGTGGAGATCATCCGTTCGCTCACCGGCGAGGAGGTGCTGCTGGTCCAGGAAGAGCCGCGGGTGCTCTCCATCCGCGCAGGCAAGTCGCGCTTCAAGATCCACGGCTTGGCGCCGGACGACTTCCCGACCCTCCCCACCGTCGAGGACGGCCGGCGGGTCGATATCCCCTTCGCCGAGTTCCGCCGCATGGTGGCCAAGATCCTCTTCGCCGTCTCCGCCGAGGAGTCGCGCTTCCAGCTCAACGGCGCCCTGCTGAAGCTCAAGGAGGGTGCGCTGGAGATGGTGGCGACCGACGGCCACCGCCTCGCCCTGGTCGAGGGGGGGCTCGAGAACGCCGTCGGTGAGGACTCGGTGCTGGTGCCGCGCAAGGCGCTCCAGGAGCTGCAGCGCTTCGAGGGGGAGGGTAAGCTCTCTTACGGCCGCGGCGAGCATCACCTCTCCTTCGGCCTCGGCCGCCGTGAGCTGATCTGCCGCATCCTCGAGGGGACCTTCCCCGACTACGAGCGGGTGATCGCCAAGGACAACGATAAGAAGGTGCTGTTCGACCGCAAGAATCTGGTCGACGCCGTCCAGCGCGCCGCCCTGATGACCGGCGACCGGGCGCGCGCCGTGCGCCTCCAGTTCACCCCCGACCAAGTGGTGATCTCGGCGGTCAACTCCGACCTCGGTGAGGCCATCGAGGAGGTCGCCTGCGACTATGACGGCCCCGACTTCCGGGTGGGGATCAACCCCGACTACCTCCGCGAGTTCCTCTCCGCCGTCGAGACCGAGAAGGTTCGGCTGGAGCTCAAGGACGAGAACACGCAGTGCGTCGGCTATCCGCACGAGGGGCCGGACACCCGGTACCTCTGCGTGATTATGCCGATGCGCATCTGAAGTAGCCCTGATGTGGGGGATGCGACATGATCCCCTGCGATGCTCGCTCAACTCGCCGCGCGCGATTTTCGCAACCTCGAGCCGCTCTCCTGGCGGCCGACTCCTGGCTCCCATCTGCTGCTGGGGGGCAACGGCGCCGGCAAGACGAGCCTCCTGGAGGCGGTCTACGTGCTGGCCACGACCCGCAGCTTCCGCGCCTCTCAGATCGGCGACTGCGCCCGCCACGGCGCCGGCTCCTTCCACGTTCAGGGGGAGATCGACACCGATCGCCGCGCCACCCTGGAAGTCGGCTGGATGGACGGCCAGCGGGTACGGGCGCTCAACGGCAAGGTCACGCCGCTCGCCGAGCACCTGGGTGTGCTCCCCGTGGTGGCCTGGACGGCTGCGGCGGAGGCCGAGGTCCTGGTGGGGGCTCCCAAGGCGCGCCGCCGCTTCCTCGACCGTGGGGTGGTCGGAATCCGTCCGGGCGCCCTCGAAGTCCTCGGACGCTACCGCGAGGCCCTGCGGCAGAAGCGCGGGCTGCTGCTCTCCGACGGCGGTGGCATCGCCGGCATGGAGATCTGGAACGAGATGCTGGCCGCCACCGCGGCGGACGTCATCGCCCAGCGCCACCGCTACGTCGAGCTGCTGAAGGTGCGGCTCGCCGAAGTCCTCGCCGCCTCCGGCCTGTCGTTTCCCACCATCGAGCTTCGCTACAGCCCGTCGCCCGCCGACGGCCTCGAAGGGCAGGAGACGATCGCCAGGGCGCTCGACCGCGTGGCCGACCGCGAGCGCCGGCGCCAGATGCCCCTGCTCGGCCCTCAGCGCGACGAATTGGAGATCCTATGGGGCGACCACGAGATCCGGCGCGTCGCCTCGGCCGGCGAGCGCAAGGCGCTCTCCCTGATGCTGCTCGCCGCGCACGGGAGGGTCATGGAGGAAGCCGGCAGGCCCCCTCTCTACCTCCTGGACGACATGGACGCCGAGCTTGCGCCGCCGACCGTCAACGCCGTCTGGGGGATCTTCCGCGGCGCCTCCCAGCTCTTCGCCACTTCCAACCGCCCCCAGGTCTGGCTGACCCTCGACGTCGGGACGGTCTGGGAGATGGAGCGCGGCGAGCTCCGGCTGCTCTCCGAGTAGGGATTTTTTCAGCCCTTTTTCCGGTTGAACGCTTCAGCCGGTTTTTTCGGCCTAACCCGTTGAAATTTCAGCGGCTTTCGGGCTCGAAAAAGGGCTCGTTTCGTGGTATAATTTTCATCTTCCCGGACCCCCCCTGATTCTCGGGATAGACGCGGGTTCGAAGCCAAGCTCAGGCACAGAACGGAGAATCCATTCGTGGCAGATCCACAAGCGACGTATACGGCTGACAACATCCAGGTCCTGAAGGGGCTGGAGGCGGTCCGCAAGCGGCCGGGCATGTACATCGGCGACACCGATGACGCCTCCGGCCTGCACCATATGGTCTTCGAGGTGGTCGACAACTCGGTCGACGAGGCCCAGGCGGGCTACTGCTCGAAGATCGAGGTCACGATTCATACCGACAACTCGGTGACCGTCGAGGACGACGGCCGCGGCATCCCGGTCGACCTCCACAAGGAGGAGGGTCGCTCGGCGGCCGAGGTCATCCTCACCGAGCTCCACTCCGGCGGCAAGTTCGACAAGAACTCCTACAAGGTCTCCGGCGGTCTCCACGGCGTCGGCGTCTCGGTTGTCAACGCGCTGTCCGAGACCCTGGTGTTGGAAGTCAAGCGCGACGGCCAGGTCTGGCGCCAGACCTACCACCGCGGCTTCCCGGACGCGCCGATCCACGCGACCGGCCCCAGCGACCGGACCGGCACCAAGATCCGCTTCTGGCCGGACG
>DASWQX010000680.1:0-2043 GCA_036403495.1 Thermoanaerobaculia bacterium | reverse complement strand
AGGAGAGGGACCGAGGGTGAGGTCGCAGGCCACAAACATCCCGATCCTTCGAGATGTGTATAAGGGGATGGCATTGATGCCCTGGCTTCCCCCTTACACCACCTCCACCCACTCCAGCGACACCCCGTCGTCCTTCAGGATCGTCCGCGCCAAGCGCTGGAACGTCTCTCCGGAATCGGTGACGCAGAAGTGGTGGTGGGGCTCGTGGGTCGACGCGAGCCCCTTCTCCGCCAGCCCGGCCGCCACCATCTCGGCGACCGCCTCGGCGGAATCGACCAAGGCCACTCCCGGGCCGGCGATCCGCTGAAGCACGGGCTTGAGCAGCGGGTAGTGGGTGCAGCCGAGGACCAGGGTGTCCACCCCGGCGTCGAGCAGTGGGCGCAGGTAGCGCTCGGCGACCTCGGCGGTGACCGGATCGTCGTGCCACCCCTCCTCGACCAGCGGCACGAACAGCGGGCACGCCTTGCTGAGGATCTCGAGGTCGGGCCGGATGGCGCGCAGGGCCTTGGGATAGGCGTCGGACCGCACGGTGGCCTCGGTGGCGATCACCCCCACCCTGCCACGGCTCACCGCCGCCGCCTGCCGCGCTCCCGGCTCGATCACCCCCCAGGTGGGCACGCCGCGCAGGTCGAGGTTCGGCAGCGCCAGCGCCGAGGCGGTGTTGCAGGCCACGACCACCGCCTTCACCCCCCGTTCGGTCAGGAACTCGATGTTGCGCCGGGTGTAGCGGGTGACCGTGTCCTCCGACTTGCTGCCGTAGGGGAGCCGCGCCGTGTCGCCCAGGTAGAGGATCGACTCCCCCGGCAGCCGTCGGCGCAGGGCCGAGACCACCGTCAGGCCGCCCACCCCTGAATCGAAGACCCCGATCGTATCCATCATCGTATCCACCGCATCGTATCCACCGCCGGCAGGCCCCGGCTCAGTGGCCGGGCAGCTCGCGGTCCGGGCCGAGCGGAGCGGTGAGGTCGAGGTGCCCCGAGAAGGTCTCCCGCTGCACGCCGTTCCAGAGCAGCACGACGCGGGGGGCCTGCGGGACGTTGAGGGCGATCGAGTCGACGACGCTGTAGATCCGCTGCATCTCCTCGGTCGAGCCGCCGGCCGGCGGATCCGGGTGGTCCTGCCAGTGCAGATCGACGTACGCCGTGCCGTCCGGGCTGAGCAGGACGGCGCCTACCACCACCCCCTCCGGGAAGGGACGGGCGAGGCCGGCGGCCTTGGGGCCGGCGAGGAGGGCCTCGATCACCCGGCGGATGCGGTCCTTCGGCTCCGCGGAGACCTGGAGCGCCCGGACCTCGGGGCGCAGCCCGCCGCCGTCCGCCGGGAAGTAGAGGTTGAAGCTCACCGGCACCCCCTTGGGCGCCGCCGCCTCCGGCGTGCCCGCTCCGAGCCGCCGCGGACCGCGGCCGCCGAGCCACCACCAGAGGGCTCCCCCGAGGACCAGCGCCAGCGCCAGCCCCATGACGAAGCTCGCCGCGCGGCGGCTCATGCGGGCCTGCCCGTCCTCGCGGGCGGCTTCGGAGCCGCCGTCGCCTTGGCGGGCGGCGGAGGGGTGGGCTTGGCGGTGGCCGGCGGGGTCGGTTTCGCCGCGGCCGGCGGGGCCGGCGGAGGCGTCACGGTAGCTGCGGCGCCAGGCGGTACGACAGCCGCTCCGGGAGCCGGCGCCGTGGCCGCCGAGGGGACCGGCGTCCCTTCCACCGAGGCCTTGTAACGGGCCACCGCCCGGACCAGCGCCTCCAGGAGCTGATCGCGGTAGGCGGAGTCCTGGAGCTTCTTCTCCTCCTCGGGGTTGCTGATGAAGCCGAGCTCGACCAGGACGGCTGGCATCGTAGCCCCCTTCAGCACCCGGAACGGAGCCTGCTTCACCCCGCGGTCCTTGATGTGGAGGGTCTCATTCAGCTCCCCCTGGATCATGTTGGCGAAGCGCTGGCTCTCCGAGAGATGCCGGCTCTGGGCGAGGTCCCAGAGGATGAGGTCGACGTCCTGCTGCTCGGCCGCGGTGCCGGCCGGCGCCCCGGTCCCCGTCGCTCCCGCCGCCGCGGCTCC
>DASWQX010000679.1:0-1990 GCA_036403495.1 Thermoanaerobaculia bacterium | reverse complement strand
CGCAACGAGGTCCAGATCGAGGCCGAGAAGACGGTGCGGGCAGGCAGCGACGCGGCCGCCCGCAAGCTGATGGCCCAGATCCACATCGACGTCGCCCCCGGCCCCGCCGGCCTGCGGATCGACACCCGGATCCCCAAACGCGAGGAGGGGGGATGGCTGGCCGACCTCTTCAACGGCGGCGGGGTCAGCGTCGGCGTGTCCTACAAGCTCCACGTGCCGCGCCACGTCTCTCTCAACCTCCTGTCGTCCAACGGCGCCCTCCAGGCCACCGGCACGCTGGGCAACGCCCATCTGAAGACGGAGAACGGCGGCGTCACCGTCCGCGAGGTTTCCGGGAACCTCGACCTCGAATCGAACAACGGCGCCATCGGCGTCGCCCGCTCGGCCGGCACGCTCAAGGCGGTGACCACCAACGGCGGCATCGACGCCGAGCTCCTCCATCTCACGGCCGGCGACCTCCATCTGGAGACCACCAACGGTGCCGTTTCGGTCCGCCTGCCGAAGGACTCCCGGCTCTCGGTCGACGCCGCCACCTCGAACGGCGGCGTCCGCAGCGAACTCCCCGTCACCGGCGGCCACTCGGCCAAGACCAGCCTCACGGGGGAGATCAACGGCGGCGGCGCCAAGCTGTACATCCGGACTTCGAACGGGAGCGTTCATATCCGGTAGGGCCAGGCGCCTGGGTACGCCCCTTGCAGCGGTAAGACTCCCAGAACGTGAGGTCCACGGTCGGATCTCCGCTGCAAGGGAAGGAGCCCAGTATGAACACCAAGGAAAAGTGGTCTCTGGTCGGTAGCGCCGGGGTCGGCGCTGGAGTGGGAGCCGGCCTGATGTACCTGCTCGATCCCCAGGGGGGGCGCGGCCGCCGGGCCGTGGCGAAGGACAAGTCGGTCTCGGCGCTGAAGAAGGGTGGGGCGGCGGCGGCGAAGACCTCCCGCCATCTCGGCAACAAGACCAAGGGGCTGATCGCCGACGCCGGCGGCAAGCTCCGCGACAGCGACCTCGTGGGGAATCTCGGCGATCTCAAGGATCAGGGCCAGGCGCTGCTCGCCAAGGTGCAGCGGAAGGTCCGCCGCGCCGTCTCGTACCCGGCGGCGATCCAGGCGGTCGTCGAGGAGGGCAAGGTGATCCTGCAGGGGCTCGTGCTCGCCTCGGAGGTCGCCGGCCTGCTGGTGGCGATCGAGGCGGTCGAGGGCGTCACCGAGGTCCAGAACTACCTGGAGGTCCACGAGTCGGCCCAGGATCTCGCGGCCTTCCGCAACGGCGCCCGCCGCTGGGTGGGTCCCGCCACGCGCGTGCTGACCGGCGGCACCGGCAGCGCCCTCGCCGTGGCCGCCCTCAAGCGGCAGGACAAGCTGGGCGCCGCCCTCGGCGTCGTCGGCCTCGGCCTGCTCGCCCACGGCCTCACCAACTTCAACGCCCGGCAGCTCGCCGCCCGCGTGAAGAACGGCCGCGCGGAGAAGGCCGCGCCGGTCGCTAACCTCGACGAGATCCCCCTCGACGAGATCGGCGCGGTGGGCGTGTCGTAGAGTCCCGCGAGGGCCGGGTTCCCGCGGCGGGATCCGGCCGTCAGAGCGCCTTGCCGAGGCAGACGCTGCGAAGATCCGGACCGGCAGGCTAGTGAAGTGCACCCGAAGTTCGGTGCCTTTCGTCACACTCCCCATTGGGGAAACTTTCCCCCGTCGGGGAGACCCCTTCGCCTTCGTTGGAGACCCCTTCGCCCTCGTTGGGGGACCCTCTCCCTCGGTGGGAGACCCCTCGTCCTAGTTGAGAGACCCCTCTCCCTCCGTGGGAGACCCCTCGTCCTAGTTGGGAGACCCCCTCTCCCTCGGTGGGAGACCCCTCGTCCTGGTTGGGAGACTGTCCGGCGTCAACTAGATTTGAGGGTCGACGACAACTAGAACTGCGGGATCCGGCCTCCTGTTCATAGATCCCCTGAAAGGGGGGCATGGGCTTTTTTGGGGGGGCGGATTGGGGGCAGGTTTCTGGG
>DASWQX010000678.1:0-2680 GCA_036403495.1 Thermoanaerobaculia bacterium | reverse complement strand
GCAGAGCGGGCGGGCGGGCGACCCGGCCGGGCTCGCCGCCTTCTCGCTCGGAGCCTCGGGAGCCCGCGTCGAGCTGGACGGCCTGACGCTGGAATCCGTACGGCTCCCGGAGCGGCGGGCGCAGCTCGATCTCACCCTGCTCGCGGCCGAGGACCCCGACGGCGGTCTCGGGGTCTCCCTGGAGTTCAACGCCGACCTCTTCGATGGCGGTACGGCGGAACGCATGCTCGGCCACCTGCGGACCCTGCTGGAAGGGGCGCTCGCGGCGCCGGAGACGCCGGTCCGGCATCTGCCGCTGCTCACTCCCGCCGAGCGCCGCCAGCTCCTCGCCGAATGGAACCCGGCGCCGGCCGCGGCGGGCCCGCGGCGCGCCCTCCGGCACTCCCTGCATAATCGCTTCGAGGCGCAGGTGGACCGCGCCCCCGAGGCTGTCGCGCTGTCCTTCGGCGACGAGCGGCTGACTTACGGCGAGCTGGAGGCCGGCGCCAACCGTCTGGCCCACCATCTCCAGGACCGCGGCGTGCGGCCCGGCGACCGCGTCGCCCTCCTGCTGGAGCGCTCGGCGGAGATGGTGGTGGCGATCCTCGCCGTGCTCAAGGCCGGCGCCGCCTACGTGCCGGTCGATCCCACCTACCCGGCCGAGCGGATCGCCTTCACCCTGGAGGACAGCGGCGCCGCCCTGGTGCTGCGGGTGGACGACCTGGCCGGCGAGGCGGTCGACCGCCAGAGCCGCGAGCGTCCGGCCCTCGCCGTCGATCCGGAGCTGCCGGCCTACGTGATCTACACCTCGGGCTCGACGGGCAGGCCGAAGGGGGTGGTGGTCACCCACGCCAACGCCGACCGGCTGCTCACCGCAACCGACGCGTGGTTCGGCTTCGGAGCGGACGACGTGTGGACCCTCTTCCACTCCTACGCCTTCGACTTCTCGGTGTGGGAGATCTGGGGAGCGCTGCTCTACGGCGGCCGGCTGGTGGTGGTCCCCTACTGGACCAGCCGCTCGCCGGAGGGCTTCTACCGGCTGTTGCGCGACGAGCGGGTGACGGTGCTCAACCAGACTCCCTCGGCCTTCCGGCAGTTGCTGTGGGCGGAGGAGACGGAGCTGGGGGGCGCGGCGCCGGAGCTGTCGCTGCGTTGGGTGATCTTCGGAGGCGAGGCGCTGGAGCCGGCCTCTCTCGCTCCCTGGTTCGCACGCCACGGCGACGCGCGGCCGCGGCTGATCAACATGTACGGCATCACCGAGACGACGGTGCACGTGACCTGGCGACCGGTGCTGGCTGCGGACCTGGACGGCGGCAGCCGGATCGGCCGGCCGATCCCGGACCTCGCCGTGTACCTGCTGGATGCGAATCTGGAGGCGGTGCCGGTGGGCGTCCCGGGGGAGATCCACGTCGGCGGCGCCGGCCTGGCGCAGGGGTACCTCAACCGGCCGGACCTCACCGCCGGGCGCTTCATCCCCGATCCGTTCGCCACGGCTCCGGGGGCGCGGCTCTACCGCTCGGGAGACCTGGCGCGGCGGCTTCCGGACGGCGACCTGGAATACCTGGGGCGGATCGACAGCCAGGTGAAGATCCGCGGCTTCCGCGTCGAGCTGGGAGAGATCGAGGCGGCGCTGGCGGCGCATCCCGGGGTGCGCGAGGCGGTGGTGGTGGCCCGCGACGGCGGCCAGGGCGACGAGCGCCGTCTGGCGGCCTACGTGGTGCCCGCCGGCGTGCCGGCCGCCGAGTTGCGCGCTTTCCTGCGCGAGACCCTGCCGGACTTCATGGTGCCCACGGCCTTTGTCGGCCTCGACGCCCTGCCGCTCTCACCCACCGGCAAGATCGACCGCCGCGCCCTGCCCGAGCCTGAAGAGGCCGCGGGAGAGCCGGCGGCAGCGGGTTTCCGCACGCCGGTCGAGGAGATGCTGGCGGGGGTGGTCGCCGAGGTGCTCGGGGTCGAGCGGGTCGGGCCGCACGACGACTTCTTCGCGCTCGGTGGCCATTCGCTGCTGGCCACGCGGCTGCTGGCACGGGTGTCGCGCCTGTTCGGGGTCGACCTGCCAGTCAGCAGCGTCTTCCAGTACCCCACCGTGGCGTCCCTGGCGGAGCGGATCGCCGCCGTCTCCAGCGACGCGGTCCCGCCGGTTCTGCCGGTGCCGCCGGTGCCGCGGCCGGACGGCTGGGCGATGCCGCTCTCCTTCGCCCAGCGCGGCCTCTGGCTCATCGACCGCCTGACGCCGGGGAGCCCGGCCTATCACCTGCCGGGAGCCGTGCGGCTCTGCGGCCCCCTCGACCTCGCGACCCTGAAGGAAGCCCTGGCCGGGGTCGTCGCCCGGCACGAGGCGCTGCGCACGGTCTTCCCGGTCCTGGCCGGAGAGCCCTGGCAGGTCCTGGACGCGCCGGCGGTCGCGCTGCCGCAGGTCGACCTCGCGGCGCTCCCCGCCGAGGCGGCCGAGGCCGAGGCCGGCCGGTTGGCCCAGGAGGTGGCGGTGGCGCCGTTCGACCTCGCCCGCGGTCCCCTCTGGCGCGTCGTCGCCCTCCGCGTCTCGCCCGTCGACCACCTGCTGGCGATCACCCTGCACCACATCGTGGCGGACGGCTGGTCGCTCGACATCCTGGTCGCTGAGCTGGCGGCCCTCTACGGAGCGGCCGTCGCCGGGCGCCGCGCGGCGCTGCCGGCGCTCCCCGTCCAGTATGCCGACTGG
>DASWQX010000677.1:0-1640 GCA_036403495.1 Thermoanaerobaculia bacterium | reverse complement strand
TAGGAGGCGAAGACCGCCTCCAGGTCGAGATCGAACACCGCGGCCTTGCCCACCAGCACGGGGCTGTTGGTGCGATTGAACAGGATGTCCCCCCGCCGCACCGTGAACTCCTTGACGCCGATCCCTTCGCGGTCGACGTACTTCAGCTCGCCGGCGGCCATCCGGCCGTCCCGGATGTTCACCATGCGCAGCATCGCGACGCCGGTGCGCGCCTCGCCGTCCGCCTTCACCGACAGCCCGTACTGGGCGCGCTCGATCACGTCCTGCAGCGCCACCAGGCTCCACTCCTCCGGCACCTCGGGAACGACCAGGGGCTCGGGCGCCTCCATCTCGGTGGCGGCGAGGTTCTTCGGCCGCCGAGGCGACCGGCGGTCGAACGCCTCGGCCTCGGAGCGCGCCGTCTCGTGGGCTTCGCGGCGGGCCGCGAAGGCGCGCGCCAGCCGGGGTCCGAGCGGCTCGTAGGCCCCCCGCCGCTCGCGCCATTCCGCGGTGAGCCGGCCCGAATAGGCGTCGGCGAGCACCGACTGGCGGAAGCGGCGCAGGATCTCCGGCAGGCGGGCGATCCCCTGGCGCGCATGCCGGAGCGGCGCCATCAGCTCCCCCGTCTTGACGACGATCCGCCGCTGCTCGGCGAGCGGCGGCAGCGGCAGGACGACGCCGGAGAGAAAGCTGTCGAAGTCGAGGTTGCGCAGATTGGTGGTCTGCGTCTGGTGCTCGTCGAAGCCGCCGCAGAGGTAGAGGAAGGAGAGCGCGAGATGGACGAACGCGGGGTCGATCTCGCGATGGATGCGCACCTGGCGGCAGAAGTTGGAGCAGATCAACGGCATGCCGCCGGCGCGCCGCACCGCCTCCTCGTCGATCAGCAGCGTCCGTCCCACCGGCTGGCTGGCGCCGCCCCCCGAGACCTCCACCACCAGGTCGCCGACCGCGAGCTGGCGGCGGGCGAGGCTCGACCGCTTGATCGCCCGCTCCTCCGCGGTCGCTCCCCTGTCGCGCTCCCAATGCCGGAACTCGGTGCCGCGGACCACCTTGACCCGCACCAGCTCCGGATCCACCGCCGCGGTGCGCGGATCGACGCCCCATTCGCCGCCGAGCTTGTGGACGACGATCTCCTCCAGCGTCGTCTCCGCCCACCCTTCCGGCAGCTCTCCTTCCCGGCGGCCGATCTCCCAATCGGAGACGGCGCTGGTCACGAGCCCCCCTGCACAGCGTGCGGCCGCGGCGGCTCCGCGTCGCTCGTCAGCAATTCGATCACCGAATTCAGATCAGCCACCGCGCTCTCCAGCTCCGCGATCGCTTCCGCCGCCAGGTCCTCGGGTGGCGGCAGCTCGTCCTCCAGCGACTCCTCCTTGAGCCATTTCAGGCCGTCGATCTTGAAATCGCGGGCGCGCACCTCGGCGATCGAGAACGACCGCCAGCGGTCCTCCCGCGAGTCGCCGGCCGAGCGCCGGGAGCGGCCGTTCGCGTCTGTGCCGTAGCAGGCCACGAACTCCGCGAAGTGCTGACGGGTGAGTGGCCGGTCCTTCTTGGTGATGCCAGGGATGTTCGACCGGCAGTCGTAAATCCATGTGTTCTCGGTGGCGTAGCCCTTCGTGAAGAAGACGACATTGGCCTTGACGCCCTGCGAGTACGGCGTGAAC